>JAVBPQ010000116.1:0-51014 GCA_031549525.1 Clostridiaceae bacterium
TATTTTTTAAATATAATAGAAATTGCTTCTAAAAAAATTCTATTAAATAATGCAGAGCTTGCAAAATTAAACAATATAAAAATATTTTCATTAAAAGGTTTGATTTCAAATAAAATAATCCTATCACAAGAAATGAATATAGATACAAAAATTGAAGCTGCAGAAACAATAGATTATATAAATATGCATGAAATAGATTTAAATCGCATAATTGGCATAATATTTGACAATGCCATTGAGGAAGCATCTAGATGTCTAAATGAAAAGTTTATAGAATTTGCTATAATAAAAAAAGAAAATTCTGTGATGATATTGATACAAAATTCAATCCATGGAGAATTGCCCTCCCTTTCATCTATGTATATGGATGGTTTTTCTACAAAAGGAGAAAACAGAGGCTTAGGACTTATAATTTTAAAGGAAATACTAAGCAAATACAAAAATGCTTTAAGAGAAACTAAAATATCAGAAAATAGATTTTTACAAATAATAGAAATACTTAATTGAAGATAAACATATTTTAGAAGCAAAACTATGAATTTTGCTTCTTTTTTAACTTTAAATTCGTTATAACAAGTCCAATGATTATAACTATACCTCCCATTAAGACAAGGTTTGAAATAACTTCTCCTAACCAAAAATAAGCTATGATAATAGACATAAATGGAGATAAATATAAAAAACTTGTAGTATAAACAGTGCTTTGGACCTTAGACAAAGAATATCCCCAAAGCATATATGATATTGCTGCAGGAAAAATTCCTAAATATATTATAATTAAATTTGCAATCATAGGTGCTTTTGAAAAATCCTTTATTAAATTTGGTAAAAATATAAACATAAATACAGTTGCAATGAGAATACAGAAAAATGTGGATTGAATTGATGAATACTTCCTTATTATTTTTCTTTGAATTATATTATAAACCCCATTACATAAAGCTGCTCCTATTAGAAGCAGAGTGCCTTTATCCATGCTCGCTCCTGATACTCTGCTATAGGCAATTAAAAAAAGACCTGATAAGCTTATAAGCATTCCTAGAACGGTCATAATTGTAAATTTTTCTTTTAAAAAGATTATAGATAAAATCAAAGTAAACACAGGAGATGAAGCTATTATAAAGCTGCTTATACCTGATGTAACCATGCTTGTACCATAATTAAAAAGCCACATATATGCAAAAATTCCTATAAATCCTCCTAAGAAAAAAATACTAAAATCTTTTTTTGAAGGAAGCTTTATCTTTTTATAACTACAATATATTGCTAAAAATAAAGAAGCTATTATGAATCTTAAAAGCATTATAGCTTCAGGTGAATAATAATTTAAAACAAATTTAACTGCAGGAAATGCTGACGCCCAAAATAAAACTGTAACAAAAGCAGCTATATATGGAAGATATCTTTTCATACAACACCTACTTAATTTTTTTATATAAAAGATATTATAACATTAACATCCTAAAGTAAACACCTAAATCAATGATGTTTTTTATCTTTTATCAACATTATTGTTATTGTAATGTTAACAATGTTAAGCATAAATCAATTCTAACATTTAAAAATATATTTTTATTTTTCATTTAAATCTTGTTCAATTAATGATAAGATGATAATTGGCTACTCAATAATAAATAAATTTTAAAAAAATTATTTTTTAAGGAGGTTTAATGAAAAATAAAAAAACTGCTCATTTGTTAGCTCTTATCATAATGTTTTCTTGGGGGTTATCATATTTAAGTATTGAAATAATAGTAAAAGAAATCGACCCCATGCTTTCTGCACTATATAGATTTTTCATTGCATCTGTAATCTTATATATACTCATGAAAACAAAATATAAAACTGAGAAAATATTAAAAGAGGATAGAATTTATTTAATATTAGGCGGTTTAACAGGGATAAGCCTTTACTTTCTATTTGAAAACAATGCTGTTAAATTTACTTCAGGTTCCAATGTTGCCGTTTTAATATCCTCCATTCCTGTATTTACGCTTATAAGCGAGAGAATACTGTTTAAAGAGCGTTTGACTAAAAGCAAAATATTAGGAAGTCTCTTAAGCATAATTGGTATCATCATAATAATCGCATCAAAAAATAGAATAAGCCTCTTTTCTGAGGGCACCTTTGGGGACATTTTAGCTTTATGTGCTGCTCTTACTTGGGTAATTTATAATATAATAGTAAAAAAGATGAAAGGAATATATAAGAGTATAACTATAACAACATATCAATCCATTTATGGAACAATATTCTTAATTCCTTCAATTTTCTTTGTTAAACCTTCCATGCCATCAAAAATAGTATTTATAAATATAATTTTTTTATCAGTATTATGCAGTGTAATAGCTTATATCCTTTATGTGTACTGCCTTAAAGTACTTGGTGCTACAATTATAAATACGTATATAAACCTTCAACCTGCTATAAGTCTATTTGCTTCAGCTTTAATACTTAAAGAGAGTATATCTATTTATCAAATACTAGGATGTTCTATAATAATCATGGGCATATCATTTGTAAGCTTTGGGGATAAGGTTTACTATAAATTTAAAAAAAGAAGTCTATTAAATGCTCAACCTATGATAGAGGACTAAAAAACACCTACTACTATAATAGGTGTTTTTTCAATCACTTCTTGATATATTCAACTCCAACCCATTTTCTTAAAACTTCAGGCACTAAAATGCTTCCATCTTTTTGTTGCATCTGTTCAATTAATGCAGGAAAAAGTCTGCTTGTGGCAAGTCCTGATGCGTTTAATGTGTGAACATATTCTGTTTTTTTGCTGCCAGTCCTCTTAAATCTTATCATACCTCTTCTTGCTTGATAATCCCTTGCATTTGAAGCTGAACTTACCTCTTTATATTCCTTCATGCTTGGAATCCAAATCTCAACATCATAGGTCTTTGCCATAGATGCACTGCAATCCCTTGCTGCAAGTTTTGAAACTTGAAAGTGAAGCCCTAAACCTTTTAATAGATTTTCAGCTATTTCAATCATCTCTTCGTGAGCTTTACCTGAATCTTCAGGTTTTGTATACTGGAATATTTCAACTTTATTAAACTGATGACCTCTTATCATCCCTCTTTCTGAAGCTCTTGCACTGCCTGCCTCAACTCTGTAACATGGAGTATATGCAAAGTACTTTTTAGGAAGCTCTTCTTCTTTTAAAATCTCATCCCTATGGACATTTATAAGAGCTGTCTCTGCAGTTGGAAGTATAAACTGACCTTTGCTCTCATGACCATCTACTTTATATACTTCATCTTGAAATTTTGGAAATTGTCCAGCACAAAATCCAGCTTCATAATTTAAGATATGAGGTGGAAGTATAAATTCATAACCAGATTTTAAATGACTCTCTACAAAATAATTTAAAAGTGCCCATTCTAGTATTGAACCATAACCCCTATACATCCAAAATCCATTGCCTGATAATTTTACTCCTCTCTCATAATCTATGAGAGAGTGCATTTCACAAAGCTCAATATGGCTCTTAGGTTCAAAATCAAAGTTTGGTTTTTCAGAATAAGTTCTTATGACTTTATTGTTTTCCTTTCCGCCTTCTAAAACATCATCATCTGGCATATTTGGAAGAGCCTGCAAAAATGTGTTAATGTCGCTTTCTATACCTTCAAGATCTTTTTCATAATCTTCGATCTTTTTAGATATATCTTTAACCTCTTCGTAAAAATTAGGATCTACATCCATCTTCTTAGCTTTTAATTCTCCAACCTTCTTTGATATAGTGTTCCTATTGTTTTTAAGCCCTTCAACTTCAACCAATATATTTCTTCTTTTTTGGTCTTTTTCTAAAAGCTCAGTAAAATCCACCTCATCCACCTTTTTTAGAAGTGCTGATTTTACTTTCTCTGGATTGTTTCTTATTAAGTTTAAATCTAACATAATTTTCCCTCCTTATAAATAAAAAGCCCTTTCGTCTTAAAATAAAGGACGAAAGGGCCGTGATACCACCTTAATTGATAATTAAAATAAATTATCCACTCAAAATTTTAACGCAAAAAACTGCGTTTTGCTCATCGCAAAATCTTCAGGGGCGGATTCTTAAAATAATAAATACTGATTCACACCATCCATCAGCTCTCTTAAGATATTACTTTAATACTATTCCCATCATGAGATATATTATTTTAGTTTAAAATTATACAGCACTAAATATTAAAAATCAATAAGATTTTATTAAATTTTAAAAATATTAATTTGCTGCATTTTTCTTTTCTCTTAAAATTTCAATCCAATGCTCATCTGGATCTATTATAAAGTAAAGCCCCATTGCTTCATTCTCATAGCATACCCAGCCTCTTTCCTTATGATATTCATGAATCTTATCATAATCTCCTTCAACTGCCATAGCAAGGTGGACTTCATTATCTCCCATATTATAAGGCTTATTCCAATCTCTAAGCCATGTAAGTTCTAGTTCAAAATTTGTCTTGTTATCACCTAAAAACACTAAGATAAAGGAGCCATCTTTTGCTTCCTTTCTCCTCTTCTCCTTTAAACCCAAAGCTTCTTCATAAAACTTTATGCTCTTATCTAAATCTAGTACATTAAAATTATAATGCAAAAACGAACTCTTAATTTCCATATAAAATCCTCCTAAATTTTAAAATTCTACAGACATCCCTATATCTTTCCACTTTATAAGCTCACACTTTTTTGATTTTGCAAAATCAAAAAATGCCCAAGCCTTCTCATAATCGCCTTGAAAATGCATTGGAGATAATACCTTTACATCTATTTTTTCTATAAACTCCATAGCACCTTTCATATAATCTTCGCCAAGCCTTGGATCTATAGGAAACATAGCTAAATCCAAGTTAGATACTTCCTTTTTTATATCACAAAGCTCTCTCTTGTAAAAATCTTCAGCTTCCTTAACCTCTGATTCCATAGACTCTTCATTCCAATGCCAGTTATTTAAATCTCCAGCATGAAAGATGCTCTTTTTAGGTGTTTTTATGTAAAAACTTATTCCAAGATCAGTAGAGCCAAAAGCTTTAATATCTATTAAATCATCCTTAAATATATTGTTTTTTTCTAAATAGATGATATCACTAAAGTTTTCATAAATCAAATCTTCTATATCCTTTGAAAATATATATATTATATCCTCTCTTATGTTTTTAAATCTTAAAATTTCAGTGTCAAAATGGTCTGGGTGAGAGTGAGAGCTTAAAACATAAAATTTCCCCTTATTTTTAAATGCTTTAGAAATCTTATCATAAGAAAAATCATTAGAAGATGCACTATAATAATCAATGACCATTGAAAACATCTCATCTTCAATTAAAAAACCACTGTGACCTAAATATGTAAGCTTCAATAAAATAGTTCTCCCTTCTTTGATTTGCAATCTTGCACAATCTTATTTTAATATTCTTTTTTATCTATTTTGATTTAAAATTCCATCTAAATAACATAAGAAACCATCTCTTATATCATCTCTTTTAAGAGCATAATCCACTGTAGCTATTAAAAATCCTAATTTATCTCCTACATCATATCTTCTTCCTTCAAAGCACAGAGCATACATAGCTTCAGATTCCATGAGTATCTTAAGAGCATCTGTTAATTGAATCTCTCCATTTTTACCAGGCTTTGTATTCTTTAGCGCAGGGAAGATTCCTGGATTTATTATATATCTTCCAAGTATTGCAATATTAGAAGGTGCTTCCTCCACTTTAGGTTTTTCAATGAGATTTTTAATTTTATAGACATTATCCTCTATGAACTTTCCATCAACTATTCCATATTTTGATACATCTTCCTTTGGGACGGTTTGAACTCCTATAATGGAAGTCTTATATTGTTTATGGCAATCCATCAATTGTTTAAGGCATGGCGTATTGCTGTCTACTATATCATCTGGCAATAAAACTGCAAAAGGTTCATTTTGAACAAATGTTTCAGCACAACCTATGGCATGCCCAAGACCTTTCGGCTCTTTTTGTCTTATGTAATATACATTTGCTAGATTTGAAATCTTTTCAACTTCTTTTAAAAGATCATCCTTTCCTTGGTCCAATAACTCCCTCTGAAGCTCAAAGGATTTATCAAAATGATCTTCTATTGACCTCTTATTTCTGCCTGATATCACAAGTATCTCTTCAATTCCTGATTCCACTGCCTCTTCAACTATGTACTGAATTGTAGGTTTATCTACTATTGGCAGCATCTCTTTAGGCTGTGCTTTTGTAGCTGGGAGAAACCTTGTGCCAAGGCCTGCAGCAGGTATTATGGCTTTTCTAACTTTCATTTTTACCTCCTATTTGCTAATGCTGAAGATTCCAATAATTGTACACCCAAAAATTATTAAGAAAACTCCAGCAAGCTTTTTCTTTGTTATTTTCTCTTTAAGGTATTTATAGGATATTATAAGTGTCCATACATATGTAAAGGTTCCCAAAGGCATGCATACGGAATAAGGTACTTTAGTTAAGATAAATATGTTCATTACCATGGCAGCAAAATATAAAAATCCACCTATGTAAAAGTATTTGTTCCTTAATAAACTTAAGAAACCTTCACTTTTATTGGTAGATTTCTTAAGCAAAAATGCTGCTATTGATGAAATAATGGTCATAGGAAATATAAGAAAGTACATCAAATCATTGATCACCTCCGCCTATAAACAATATTCCTGTAAATATAAGTAGTATACCTAAAACCTTATATATGGTCACTTGCTCACCTAATACAAAATATCCAAATATTATACTAAAAAATAAACTCACACTCATCATAGGATGGAGAACTGACATGCTGCCATATTTAAACGCAATGATCATTGTTATAGCACCAATTCCATAACATACAAAGCCTCCTATCAAAATTCCTAACGTAGTAAGATTTATACCTGTTTCTGAACTTTTACCTATTGAAATTTTCCATAACAATTGACCAAGAGCTAATAAAAAAGCAGACATTAAAATGAATATGATGCCTTTTTTATTTTTTGAAATAGATTCTAACATTTATAATCACCTTCTTTTAATGCATCATTGTAAATAAACCATTTGCACTTAAATCCCATTTATCATAATTTACCACAAACTAAATAAAAAAGCTAATATTTTGAGTTTATAATATTACTCTACAAATTAGCTTTAAATTAGCTTTTCTATTAACTTAATTATTTTTCCACTTCATAAGGCCAATCCATTATTCCACCTATATTATAGATATTATTATATCCTAATTTATCTAAAACCTTACAAGCAAACTGACTTCTTTTTCCACTTCTGCAATAAAGCAATAATTTTTCATCTTTATTTGGAATCTCTTTTTCTATTTTCTTTTCAATTTCATCAAGAGGTATTAATTTGCTGCCTTTTAAGTGGGACTCTTTATATTCTTTCATCTCTCTTACATCTATTAAATTAAAATCCTCACCGCTATCCATAATTTTTTTTGCATCGCTTGGGCTTAAATTCTTTATCATTATAACTCTCCTAATAAATTTCATTATTTTTAAAAAATGTGCGTTTTATTTCATATAAAAATATAGTAGCACTTAGGATATCTGCACTTCCCCCAGGGCTTATATTGTTTTCTAAAAGATAGGTATTTAACTCATCTATCTTTCTTTGCTTCTCTTCTGTTATATTCCTTGATTGGATTATGCTTTTAGCTTTATTTTGCACTATGTATAAGCATTCTATTCCATTTCTATAAATAATATTTGTATCCATACAATGCTGCATTATGGCAATCAAGGTATGAGTGAGCCTCTCATTATTTGATTTATTAGAAAAATTTTCATACATCTTTAAAGAATGGTTAAAGATGATTGGAAAACCTTCTTCTGCTTCTTGCCGTATTCCTTTAATATCATATTTTATATAAATATCTTCTCCGTGGGTTAATTTAGAGGTATTATTTAAATTCAAAAGTTCCCTTGAGGTTAAACCTTTAGTCATCTCTTGCACTATATATTTTATATAAAAAAAATCTTTTTTCTCATAGATGCATCTTGATATAGCAGCAGATAAAATTCCTAAAATAAAGAGAGATCCTTTGTGGGTGTTTACTCCTAAGGTTGAATGAAACATATCTCTCTCTCCATCTTTACCAATAAGTCTTATATTCTTAAAGATTTCCTCATAACTTAAATTAGTAAATCCTGCCTTAGCACATAAAATAAATGATCTTATTAAAGAGGATGAGCTATCTATAAAAGTAAAACAGTCCATATCTTTATGAGAGCCAGAAGATATAGGGCATACAAGTCCAAAGGAAGGAATATGACAAAGTTCATAGAGCAATGACTTTATTGCAATAGATGCAATCTTAATTGAAATATCATCGATTGTATGTAAAATAAAATCATCTCCCATCTATATAATCGTAATAAGTCTTATGAATAAAACTTATTATAGCCTCCTCTTTATGCCTATTTTCCCTTATGCATAAAAATGCGCTGCTATTGCATAAAAAGCATTTTCTCATAGGCATGTTAAATTCACTCCTTGATATACTAGTAAAGTCTATTGGAGAATAAACATCTATGTCAAGGAGCCTTCCAAGAGGATGTGTATCTTCAAATTCTATAGCTTTATCCTTTAATAAGTAAGCATCTTCATCCACAAGAAAAGTGCAGTTAGGTCCTTCTATGGTCTCTTCATATATCTTTTTTAAAATTTTAAATTTAAACATCTTATCTATATCAATAAGAGCATGGTTTATAATCCCTTGCGTCACAGGATTTATTTTATTTAATCCTGGATAGTTTACTCTTAAAAATAAGAGAGGGACTCTATGCTCTTTCATAAGCTTTTCTTGTATAGCTACTCTTTGTTCTCTTTTAGTCAATATATCCATGACTTTATTTCTCTCTTTGGATGATTTCTATGATCTTTCTTCCATCATCACTCTTTAAAAAATCAGAAGAAGCCTTAGGCATAAGTGTAAAAGCTTCATCTAATTTATTTTCAAATATAAGCTTCCTCACATATGAAGCACTTACAGGTATTTCGTTTATTTTTGCTCTCTCAATTTCACAAACTAAGGTCCCATACTTAGGAAGTATTTCTTTCATTGCGGAATTATATTGATTTGTAACTAAGTCAAATGGCTCTTCAGCTACATATCTTCTTTTGATATTGAATTTTTTGCAAAAGTATCTTCCAAATATGCCTACATCAATTTCTGTATATGTCTTTATTCTCTCATCTTCTTTTTTTATAAAATAAGTTGGAAATGTAGCAGATGATATTATATATTCTCCGCTCTCAATTACTTTTAAATTTTTTAAATGCTCTGTGGCATCTTTTATTATTTTAATCCTATCTTTAAATTTAAAAATTGATTTATCTTCTTCTACAACAAAGAGCAATACCTCTTTTTCATTGCTACAAGCAAATTCTATTAAATGAAGGTGACCTAATGTCATGGGGTTGCAATTCATCACTAAGGCTCCCTTTTCATTTTGCCCTATGGAATATTTTTTATCTAAAAGATCTAGATACCTTTTGATATCATAGACTCCATTTTCAAAGACAGAGCATGATTTTGTATTGTATATGAGATTAAATCCTAACGATTCAAATATATCCATATTCTTATTTTCAGTGAAAGCAAAGATATGAGAAAAACCTTCTTGGAATATTCTATCCATCACATTGTTCATAAGTTTTATAGAAATACCATACCCTCTGTAATCTTCCATTATAGCTAAACATTTTACAATATTTCCACTCTTTGAACAAGTGCCTATTATTTGATTTTTATCCTTTATTATCACAGAATAGTCTATATCCTCTTCAAATTTAAGACTAAACTTATCTAAAAACTCCTTTATAGATTTTATCTTGCTTTCACTTTTTAGCCAAACAGTTTCTATAGTATAGTCCAATTTATCACCACATTTTTTATTCTATTGTAGTGTTATGCTAAAATAATTTCAATAAAAAAATAACTGAGGTTTTACACTCAGTCAATTCAAGGAGGGTCCAAAAAGTTTCTATATTTATTATTACTTTACTTTGCCTTGCTTTTATAATTTAATTATAAAATCTAAATGTGATGGAATTGTTAAGACTTATTGAGGAATTATTGAAGTTTTAAATTAGTACTATAAAAGTAAAAATGCTAATAAACAGCACAAAATCTAATTTCTTTTAATATTCTTATATCTTCTTAAAACATCTATAAACTCTTTTCTATATCCCCTCTCGTCTTCTCCTCTACTATCATCTGCCCATTTAAGTATGTCATCTATATTTAAATTTTCAGAGTATTCAGAATTTCTCAAAATATGTCCAAAGGAAGCTACAGATTTTGCAAAATTAAAATCGCTTGTGTTTGATTCCTTTATACTATCGTTCTTAACTGGAGATTTAATTAACAGGCTCTCATTTTCCCCTGGGTTTTTATATCTTATTCTAACTTCAAATAGTTCATCCTTAAATGGATCATCCTTCTTCTCTTCTGTAGTGTTATTTACTACAGAATATTTTAAACTGCTTGATTCACTAGATTTTAAACCCATCTCAAACATCAAAACCACATCTGTGCCAATTCCAATCTCCCCTGCATCTTTAGTATCATCTTCAAAGTCTTCATTGGCAAGCTTTCTATTCTCATAGCCTATTAATCTATAGGATGCTACTTCATTTGGATTAAATTCAACTTGTGCCTTTACATCATCTGCTATGGTAAACATATTGGTAGTAACTTCATCTACTAAAACCTTTTCAGCTATCTTTACTGAATCTATATATGAGTAATTTCCATTTCCATGTTTAGATAGAGTTTCCATGATATCATCCCTTATATTGCCTGTTCCAAACCCTAATATGCTAAGATAAACTCCGCTATCCTTTTTTCTTTTAATTAAATTCTCAAGACCTTCAATTGAAGAAACACCTACGTTAAAATCGCCATCAGTCGCAAGTATTATTCTATTATTTCCATCTTCCTTAAAATTCTTTTCAGCTAAGCTATATGCAGTATTAATTCCATCAGCTCCTGCAGTTGATCCTCCTGCTTCTAAGTTATTTATAGCATCTAGTATTTTATGTTTATCTGCGCCAGAAACGCTATCCAACGCAATTCTAGAGCTTCCTGCATAAGTCACGATAGATACAACATCATCCTCTGTCAAGGTTTCCACTAAAAGCTCAAAGGAAGATTTTAAAAGAGGGAGCTTATCATAAGAATCCATCGAACCTGAAGTATCTATTAAAAAAGTTAAATTGCTCTTTGGCAATAATTCCTTATCTATATCCCTTGATTTCACCCTAACAAATGCTAAATATTTATTAACATCAAAAGGAGATTTTCCTATCTCAGTATAAATAGAAAAAGGGCTTTCAGTATTAGATAGTTTTTCATCATATTTAAAATAGTTTAACATCTCCTCAATTCTCACAGCATCATGAGGAGGGAGATTTTCACTGTTTATATATCTTACAATATTTCTATAAGATGCTGTATCTACCTTTAATGAGAAGGTTATAACAGATTGAGTATTGGTATTTTGATTTTTATTCTCTCTAATATCTAAATAGCTTTCATTATCTTGAAATGCTTCCCCAGTACCACTTTCATCTTGTGTAATACTCTCAGTAGGTGCAGATGTCATAGGTGCGGATGTAGTATTCTCGGATAATGCAACTGTAGTATCAGGTGCAGAAGAAGACCTGCCAGAAGAACAAGATGCTAAGAAAAATACCAATATTATTAAACTAAAGAATTTTTTCACTTCATTCAACTCCTAAACTTTTTAAATCTCTTAACATATAAACCAGGCTTATGCTAAATATCTTACAACTATTTTAAAAATATTTTGAGAATGATTTTAATTTTAATATACTTGACATGTAAAGGAGAATAAATTAAACTACTCATATCAAGTAACTTAACTTGTCAAGTATAAAGAAGGAGGTATTATATGCTTACACAGGAATTTTATGAAAAGCGACAATTATTTAAAGACGCCATTGCATTCAAAAAGACCAAAACTGTACCTAATCTCTCATTTTTAGACTCTTGGCAATTTTATGATTCTAGCTACACATTTAAGGAGTGTTTCTATGATTATGAGAAGCGCATAATGGCCATCAAGGAAATACATAACCGTTATAATTTTGATGGTTACGTGGAGACCAGTGCCAGAAACGGCTTCGCCTTCACAGATGCTCTTGGGGGTGGAGGGTATAATCTAAACCTAGAAACTGGAGCCATCAACGTCATTGACAAGCCCATCATCTTCCCTGAGGATTATGAGGAGTATGCAAAGGACCCTGCCAAGTTCATGCGCAAGTGCTTTCAGCGTAAGTATCCAAATCTGACAACACCTATGTTTCAGAATGCCATCCTCCAGTTTTTACAATTTGGAAAATACTCAATGGATATCAAAAGCGCTTTTGAAGATGATATGCAGCGCCCATTGCTTCAGAACATGACGAGGCTGGTTAGTAGCCCCATAGAATCGCTCAACAGCGGCCTGCGTGGGGTTAAAGAAATCTCTATAGACATACGCCGCAATAAAGAAAAACTAAAGATTTTTCTTGATGCACAATGGCAATATAGCGGTATCCCTGCTTTGCAGATGGCATTAGCTGATGAGAACACAACCATTATCACAGATGCATATATAGCCATGTTAGCACATTCTTTTATGAGTGTTAAGCAATTTGAAGAGCTATATTGGCCATATATCAAGGAAGCCATTGATGCTATTGCTGCTTCAGGAAAGACCATCTGCATCAACTGCGAGAATCAGATACTTAGGTTTGCAGAGTTTTTTGAGGAGATACCAAAAGGTGTGGCAATTGTCCAGATCGAGATGGATGATATTTTTGAGGTGAGAAAGAGATTACCAAATCTATGCCTTGCAGGCGGCATGAAAGTTGAACTCCTAGGCTATGGTACTCCTAAGCAGTGTGTAGATTACGCTAAAAAGCTTATAGATGAGATGGGTCCAGGCTTTGTGTTAAGTCAAAATAAGATGATGAGCTTCCCTAATGACTGCAAGAGAGAGAACCTCCTTGCTGTAAACGACTTCCTACGTAACTACACGATTTGAAAGGAGTAAGAAAATGGATGAAATTATTGGTAAATGGTTTGAAATCATGAAGCAATATGAAGACATGCAACCTTATTCGGATGAATGGTGGGATGCAATGACAAATTCTCTCATATTCATACCTAAAGAGCAGAGAGCATTTTTTATGGATGGCCTTATAATGGCTGGCTCAGTGATGTAGCCACAGGACTAAACTTTGAAATGGGAGGTAATAAAGTTGTTTGACTATAATAAGATCAAAACTGGCATTGGAAACCTAGAAGAAGGATTTGTCATAGAAGAAATAAACAAAATGTTAGCTGAAGGCGCAGATGCACAAAAGATCATGGAAGCTTGCCAAGATGGTATGACTGCAGTGGGTGACCACTTCCAAACAGGTGAATATTACATAGGTGACCTCATATTTGCAGGAGAGATAATGCAGCAAACTATAGATATTTTAAAGCCATATCTTGTCAGTAACTCATCTGAAACTGTTGGTAAGATGGTTCTCTGCACTGTGCAGGGAGATCTTCATGATATTGGAAAGAATATCGTCCGCTCACTTCTTGAATCTTCAGGCTTTGATGTGATTGATCTTGGCATCGATGTTCCAGCGCAAAAAATAGCAAATGCCATCAGAGAAAATAAAGTAAAAATTTTGGCACTTTCTGGTGTTCTCACTCTAGCAATCGAATCCATGAAAAAGACAGTGGAATTATTAAAACAAGAAGACCTTCGAAATGAGGTTAAGATAATTGTTGGCGGCTCCTGCATTTCAGACGACTCCTGTAAAATCATTGGGGCTGATGCATGGGCGTATAATCCACAAGATGGTGTAGCGATATGCCGCAAATGGGCGCTGATGTGATAGTGATATACTTGCGATTTCTGCTGAATAATTGACATAGGTACTTTAAGATGGTATACTTCTGCCATGAGTAATATAAGTGTAAAAAACGACATATTAAAAGTGGCTTGTAAGCTTTTTTTCAATAAAGGATATAAAGAAACCTCATTTGATGATATTGCAAAGCGTTGCAATGTGACAAAGCAAGCTATAACATATCATTTCGGAACAAAAGTACAACTTGGCAGAGATGTTGCACAGATTCAATCCTCTTGGCTAAATAGTTATTTCTCTGAGAGTGTGAAATCGAAAATTGGTGAAGTTGACAACCTCACAATTGCTGCTGCCTTTATCGTCTGGTATGCTGAATACAACAAGAATTGTCCAAATTCATTTAAATTCTTTCAGGACTTTGTCATGTCTGACCCAAATTTTGAATCCATAATAGAAAATGTCAAAGATGATTATATCAAAAACTTTGTAGATTATGGAGTAAGTGAACTTGAGGATGCACAGATTCAGCTTCGAAGTACAGAAGCATTTTATGCAGGCAAAGGACTTATTTACCGCTATTCAATAGGAGCTATAAAGTGCGGAAAGGAGCAGTTTGGAAAATATCTTTTCTTGAATTACTATACAAAGTTTATGTATCCTATTATTAATCATGAAGTAGATAACCTATACGATAGAGCTATAGAAGTCTTGGACAAGGCTGATGTAGCCTATGTAGATTTTTCAGAAGCTATATTGTAAAGTTTTAAGATATAGCTAATATAATAAAAGTATCTTCTTTTTTCAAATAAGTTTAGTCTAAGATAGGTATATTTTTGTATAGCAATGGCTGAGTGTCATTGCTTTTTTTGCATCAAGATCAAAAAACACAAAAAATAACTGAGATGAAACTCTCAGTTAACACTTAAGGAGGGTACAAAAAAGTATTTCTCTGTATTTCTCTATTTCTTTTAAATTATCATTTTTTTACTTAATGCACTGATAAATTAATTGAACTATATCAATAATTTTTTATTACAAATTAATTATAAAAAACAAATGTGATGAATTTGTGAGGATTTGCTGAAAATTAGCTTATTTTTTTAAAAATACTAGTATAAATTATATGTTATTTCATGTCACTTTTCTCAATACATCTATAACAGTTCCATCTCTATATTCTACAACACCAATTATTTCATCTGATAATTGAATTTTTTTAGGAATACCTGTTATAGATTCTGCCATATCTTTTAATTCTTCTATCTTAAATATAGGAAGCCTTGAATCTTTAACCTTATCTAATAGGTCTTCCCTGAGAGGATTTATAGCAATTCCCCTTTCTGTTACAAGAACATCAATGGTATTTCCTGGAGTAGTTATAGTTATGATATCATCCCTTATAATAGGAAGCCTTGCCCTTACTAAGTTTGAAACCACTATAGAGAGCTTAGATCCTGAAGCTGTATCTGAATGCCCTCCAGAACCTCCCATTATCATCCCATTAGATGCTGTGGTTACATTCACATTAAAATTTGTATCTATCTCTGTAGCACCTAGAATAACAATATCTAAATTATTTACAACACACCCCTTATTGTGAGGGTTTCCATACATTGATGAAGTCATATATTGATGCGTTGGATTATTTCTATAAGATTCCACTGCTTTTAAATCAAAGCACTGTACATCCATTAACTTTTTAAAAAGATCTTCTTCTAGCATATCAACAAGATAGCCAGTTATTCCACCAGATGCAAAGCTTCCCTTAATGCCTGATTTTTTTAAATACTTTCTAAGCTCATAAGCGACTGCAAGCGAGGTACCTCCTGCTCCTGTCTGAAAAGAAAACCCATCCTTTATAGCTCCAGTTTTAATTAAAAAATCCATAGTAAGCCTTGCTATTTTAAGTCCAACAGGATCCTTTGTTATCATGGTAGTACCTGAAACTATTCCTTTTGGATCTCCAATAGAATCAATACATAAAACATGATCGACTGTAGTTTCATCTATATCAATAGGCGAATTAGGATAATCTACCAAATTATCAGTTATAACTACAACCTTTTTAGCATAAAGAGAATCGCTATCAGCATATCCTAAGGTTCCACAGGAAGATTTTCCTAAAACCCCATTTATATTTCCTTCCTTATCAGAAGAAGGAGCTGCAATAAATGCTATATCTATTGAGATTTCACCACTTTCAATAGCTCTAGATCTTCCTCCATGGCTCTGCATCACTAAAAGTCCTTTAAGCTTTCCGCAAGATACAGCTTCTGCAACTTTTCCTGACATATAATTTGTATATATCCTTGTAATAGTTCCATCCTCTATATATTGCACAATAGGCGAATGAACAGGAAAGATAGCACTTACAGCTAAGGTTATATTTTTTAATCCTCGCCTATTTATCTCTTCCATAACCATATTGAGCACATGGTCACCATTTCTTAAATGATGATGAAATGAAACAGTCATACCATCTTTAAGAGAAAGTTTATCCATAAGCTCATTTAATGAATATGTTAATTTATTTTCATAACTTATGCTATATTTTCTTAAAGCCAATTCATATTCAGTTATTTTGGTTCCATAAGGAACAACCTTTTTATATCCTTTAATCTCTAAAGGTATTTCTCTAAATACAGAATTTTTCATATATCCTCCACTAAATAAGCCCTAATCTTTTAGCACGCTCTATCATATTCTTAGCTCTGCTTATTATTGGTGCATCTATCATCTTTCCATCTAGCGAAAATACTCCTTTATTAGGGGAGTTTTCTAAAGCATCAAGTATCCTTAGAGCCTTTTCTATCTCATCCTCTGAAGGAGAAAATATATCATTTACAATATTAATCTGCCTTGGATTTATACATGCCTTTCCAGTAAATCCAAGATTCCTCGCAAAATAAGATTCCTCTCTTAATCCTTCCTCATCGTTTACATCTACAAAAGGAGTATCTATGGAATTTATCTTATAGGCTCTGCAAATAGACACTACTTTGCTCCTTGCATAGAAAATCTCGTCACCCTTCTTAGTTCTCTTTACTTCTAAATCAGTAGCTAAATCCTCCCCTCCTAGTAAAACCCCAGAAACTCTTCTTGAAGCTTTTACTATCTCACTTATTGTTTCAATTCCAAAACTAGTTTCTACTAATGCTATTAAATTTATTGAAGAGTTAGATTTTCTATTTAAAAATTCTTCTGCAGCTATAATATACTCCTCTGTTGCTTTAGGAATTAAAAACGAAGATATATTTAGTTTACAAAGCTCCTCCATATCTAAATACCCAAGCTCTCTATCTAAAGAATTTATTCTCACGTAAATATCACAAGAATTATCTTTATTTATCTTTAAAAATTCTCTAAGAAGTATCCTTGCTGCATCCTTTTCTTCCATGCTGACAGCATCTTCTAAATCAAAGATTATTGAATCTGCTCCAAAAATAAAAGCATTTTGAACCATAGCTGGATTATTAGCTGGTATAAATAATGAGCTCCTTATGATCTTTTCCATACTGCACCTCACTTAGCTCTTTTTATGGCGACTTCAACTCTTGAAACTATTGTATAATCTAAAGCACCTTTATCCTTAGCCTTTATATATGCGTTTTCAATTTCCATCTCTCTTAATTTCTCGTAAATGAGCTTCTCCATATGTTCACCAAATTGTTTTTTTACGATGCTTTCGAGTTCAACCTTGTTTCCATCTTCATTTGGAGAAACTAATATTAAAATATCATTGGATTCAAGGGTACCTGCTTTAGAGGGTTTAGTTATCTTCATAGCTTTCACCCCTTAAAAAACTCTCATAATTCTCCTTTGCCATATCATATAGATTGTTGCCTTTATTATCTATGGTTACAATAGCAGGAAAATCCTCTACTCTAAGCTCTCTTATAGCTTCAGATTGAAGATCTTCATATGCTATTATCTTTGACTCTTTAACACATTGAGATAAAAGTGCCCCTGCTCCTCCAATTGCAGTAAAATAAATAGCTCCATTTTTTTTCATTGATTCAATGACATTTTCTCCCCTTAAACCCTTTCCAATCATTCCCTTTAATCCAATGTCTAAAAGGTATGGAGAATAATCATCCATTCTATAACTTGTAGTAGGTCCGCAAGAACCTATTACCATATCATCCCTTGGAGGAGTTGGTCCTACATAGTATATTATGGCATCCTTTAAATCAACTGGTAATTCTTTTTTGTTTTTAATTAGTTCTACAAGCCTTTTATGAGCTGCATCCCTTGCTGTAAATATCTTTCCAGTTATTAAAACCCTATCCCCTGCCTTTAATTCATTGCATTTCTCACAGGTTAAAGGAGTTGTAATTTTTATTTCGATTATAAAATCACCTCCTGATGCCTTGCTGCATGGCAATTTATATTAACAGCTACAGGAAGTCCTGCAATATGAGTTCCAAAATATTCAATGTTAACAGAAAGCCCTGTAGTAAGTCCTCCAAATCCTTGAGGACCTATTCCTAATTTATTTATTTCATTTAATAATTCAAGCTCTAAATCCCTATAAAATTCATTTTCATTTCTTACATCTATGGATCTTATAGCTGCTTTTTTTGCAAGATTTGCACACATATCAAAGGTTCCACCAATTCCAACACCTACGATTATTGGGGGGCATGGATTAGGACCTGCTTCTTTTACAGTTTGAATTACAAATTCCTTTACCCCTTCCACTCCATCAGAAGGTTTTAACATCTTTAGTTTGCTCATATTTTCTGAACCAAATCCCTTTGGAGCTACGATTATTTTAAGTTTATCACCAGAAGTTATCGTGTATTTAATAAATGCAGGAGTGTTATCTCCTGAATTTACTCTATTTAAAGGGTCTTTCACCACTGACTTTCTTAAAAATCCATCCTTATAGCCTCTTCTAACTCCTTCATTTATAGCATCCTCTAAATTTCCACCTATGATATGAACATCTTGACCTATTTCAACAAAGACACAGGTAACTCCAGTATCTTGGCATATAGGCATTTTCTTTTCCTTTGCAATATCTGCATTTTTAATTATTTTATCTAAAATATTCTTTGCAATTGGAAACTCCTCTTCTTTATGGAAATTTTTTAGGGCATTTTTTATATCATCATTTAGAAAATAGTTACTATTGATGCATAGATTTTTTATCTCATCTATGATCTTATCCACATGAATCTCTTTCAAGTTTATCCTCCTCTATAATTTAAGTTAATACACTATCAAATTTCTTTTTTAAAAGTATTATAATAAATGAGTCAACATTTATCAATTAATATTTAATAGTATCTATAAAGGAGCACAAAATGAAAATAAATAACCTTATCATAAAACACTATCTTAGGAATGTAATGTTTATAATTGGAACAGCATATGCAGGAAAATCAACAATGGTAAAGATGCTTGCTGAAAAGTATGGATTAATTTATTGTGGTGAAAATTATTCTTGTATACCTGATGGGATACTGACTCCAGAACAATATTCAAACCTATGTTATTTTCAAACTATGAAAGATTGGCAAGAATTTATCAATAGATCACCAGAAGAATTTGAAAAATGGATTTATTCTAATATGCAGGAAATAGCTGAGTTTGAAATAGCATTCCTTATCCACATATGTAAGTCACAGAAAGTAATTGTTGATACCAATATACCAATCAATATATTACATAAAATAACAGATTACAACCAAGTTGCAGTAATGCTATCTCCTCAATCAATGTCAGTTGAACACTTTTTTGATCGTGATGACCCAGATAAAGTATTTATCAAAAAACAAATAATGAAAGCAGCTAATCCAGAGAAGTCAATGAAAAATTACCTTGCAGGTATTGCAAGAACAAACAGCAAAGAGCATTATGATGAATTAGCAAATAGTGGATTCTTTACAATAGTGAGAAATGATACAGTGACTGACACAAAGTTAGAAACACTTGAAATTCTTGCAAAACACTTTGGTTTATCAGACTGAGTCTTAATACAAGATATAAATTAAATCTTAAAAAGTCATAATTTAAAAAAGTAGGCTGCTTGCAAAACTAATGCAAACAGCCTCTTAAAATTATTTTCTTCTATTAGAAAGAGCAACAACCCTATTCATCTCATTATTTACAATCATGTACCCTTCATCTACACCCATACCTGGTTTTGCAAGAACCTGAGCTGCACCACAAGCCATGCCTATATTAGTACAAACTTCAGCGGATCTATTGGTTTCATTGCATGTACCTCCACAATAAGCACCAACACCTTTATCCTTGCAATACAATATTGCTTTAACAATATTATTAACTCCTCCTAAATCAGGAGTCTTTATCTGAAGCATATGCCCTGCTTTATTGTCAGCAAAATATACGATATCTTCATAGGTATTGCACCATTCATCAGCTACGATCTCAACTTTAATCCCTCTTTTATTAGTCTCAAAAGTTAAATCTCTAAGCGCCACCATCTGCATACCTCTATCCTCAACATCTACAGGTCCTTCAATTCTAACCTTAAAAGGATAAGCTGCCTTTTCAATCTTTTCTAGATAGTCCACTATAGCTTTTTGATCATTAAACACTAAACCTAAAGTACCATATAAATCTAAATGAAATATTGGATTATAATCCTCTCTATGCCTTAAAGCGAGCACCCTGTCGCTTAGCCATTTAACATATTCAAGTAATTTTTCGCCATTTTCGCCTAACTTTTCAATGTTATTTATGAGGGCATGAGGGAGCACATCTGCTTCTTTTATTATCATCTTATCAGCATTTATATATCTATCGTCTCCAGATTGTGTAAATATTGGAACTCTCTTTATCTCAATCCCAGTATTGTACTCATTTTTAATGACCTCAGCCATGGTGATCTTATTTTTTTTAGAAACAGCATCCAAAATTGCTTGTGTTATTCCATATCTTATAGCAGTGTGAAGCCTTTTGCCATCGATATTAAGATTGTCAAATTCCTCTGCCATATCTTTAAAAGTCGTTATTTCTCTATTTATAAAAAGAGGTTTTATATTCTTTTCAATAAAAGGAATAAAATCTTTTGCTAAAAATAGAGGATCTCTCCCACCTGCGCCTGAATATTGAACAGCTGCACAATCTCCATATGCTACCTCACCATCTTCTAATATAAGCATAAAGGATATGCTCTCCCCTGGCATTCTTATGCTGGTAAACCCTTCTGTAACTGGTTTTCCTATATAACTAAATCCATCATTTTTAGCTCCCTTTTTTATAGCTCTCTGATCATCAAAATAAAATCCTGTCCTTCCTGCTGAACAAACTACATCTATTATTCTCAAATTAATTCCTCCAATTTAATTATCCTTGTGTTCCCCCACCAATATACCCTTTGATACTGAAAAAATATCATCAACAGTCATATCAAAATCTACAGCTCTATGCTGAATTTTACCTCTTTTTTCAAGCTGTGTTATATTAAAATCTATTATATCCTTTGTAAATGGAATATTTCCAACTCTTAAATATCTCACTGCACCCTTTGAATCCCTCGCAGGCATCATCTTTCCTGCATTATATTTGCTTGGGGCAAAAGGTATATCTATAGCTCCAACTTCAAAAGCTTTCACCACACCTTGAAACAAATCCCCTTTTCCTAACTTAAAAACATTATCTATTATGCACTTAGTCTCTGCTTTTATAACCTCTATTTCATCTACAAGCTTTTTACCAGAAGGCATCCTCTGTCCTCTTAGTAAATTTATAGCCATCTTTGTAGCCATAAGCCCTTGAGCATTGGATTCCATCCTAGGGATTCCCACAGCTTCATCAGGGGTTTTAACTATGACCTTTGTTACACCTGATAGAGCTGCTGTAACTGATCCATAAGTTATAAGAGCAAAAGCTTTAGCATCATTTTCAGGAAAACCTCCCATCCATTGATGCATTACAGTTGTAAGCTCAATATCGTGATAGCCATAATCTACAAGATATTCCTCGCATTGAGTATCCAAAGCTCTTATAGCTGCGATGTCCTGTATGAGATTTCCACATTGACCATAGCCTACAGTTATATTTTTAACTCCTTGCTCAACAGCAAGCAATGATTCAATTATTGCAACTGCATTTGAAATACTTGGAGGTACTAATGTTCCAGTGAGTGGTCCAAAAGGTTCCCTATTTAATCTTATCCCATTTTCTTCATAAAAACCTACCAATCTATCGCAATATTGCCAATCTAGGAGGGTCTTTTCTAAAGAAACATTTTTAGCATATGGTATATTGTAGGAAATCCCTCCTCCTTCATTTGAAGTCCAACCTGATGCATGAATTATCTCCGAAAGAAGCCTCGCATCTGGTGTTCCATGCCTTGCTTGAAGAGGTTTATTTACATTTTCAAAAACAACTCTGCAGCCTTCCAGCCCATGGTTTACTGCAGGAAATCCATTTAAAAAGGATCTGTTTGCCTTCCTACTTTCTTCTATTCCTCTCTCACATTCATGATACCTGTTCTGCCTTGTATAGCTATCTATGGTAGTTGGCAGAAGATCTGCTTCACCTTGTCTATCTAAATAATTTAAAAGCTCAATATGCCTATTAATCATTGCAACGCCTGCTCTAGGCTGCGTCAACGTCATTTTTTTCTTTTTTGCTTCCATAAGCTTCTTTGAAAAATTTTTATGGTCTGGAACAGTCTCAAGATACTTTAAGCCATCTTCTATATTGCTTATCTGTTTTCCTGTTTCCCATTGTTCTAAAACCTCTCTCCGCACGCCAAAGAAATCATCATCTGACCATTTTTTATTTCTAAGCTTCACTTTTTAACAATCCTTTCAATATTTATATAAACACTTTAAATCTTCTCTATATATTTTTTCATCATCCTAAGTGCCTTATCCTTATAATCAATAGCAAGAAGACCCATAGCAGAAAATATATAGTTTTTATCTAAAAAATATTGTGGGTCTTTAGGTTTTAAGATATGGAACTCTTTCTCTTTAAAAAGTCCAGCCTTTAAAATATCCTTAGGATTTTTACTGTAGATCATAACTCCACCTGTTGCTATAATACACTTTATTTCTGTTAAATCCTTACCATATTGATAATATACAGGACCTATAGGGGTATAAATCCACTCTAAATGCCCTACATGCCTTTCAACTGACATTTCAGTAGCAACTTTAGCAATAGCTTCATCCACATCTTCATCTTTATCATCCTTAGGTAAGATATTTATATTTTCATTCCTATACTTACACTCTTTTTCAATATCAATAGCATCATCTTTTAAATACTTTTTTATCCTCTTCTCTCCTGAAGCTAGGTAAAGAGAATAGGCCGAATATCTCATGCCTAAATCGCCTTCTACGGTCCTCTTTGAAAAAGGCTCTTCAAGGCCTTTAAACTCTATATCTATACTTCTAGGTTCACCTTTTCCTATAGAATGAACATCTGTGGTGGCTCCCCCTATATCTATAACCATGAGTTCACCAATTCCATCCTCACGCTCTGAGCCTTTACCTAAAATTTCAGCTGCATTTAAAACTGCTGCAGGTGTTGGCATCAAAATGCCGTTTATATAATTTTCTGCGTTCTTTAAGCCTTTTGCTTCAATAATCTTTTCCATAAATATCTTTCGTATCTCTTCTTTTGCAGGTTCTACATTTAATTGATTCAATTTAGGCATTACATTTTCTGTTATTTTATAAAATATTCCGCTTTTTCTAAATATATCATGGATATCATCCTCACAAGATTTATTTCCAGCAACAACTACAGGAATGTCTAAACCATATTGTGCAATCATTGATGCATTATGCAATATGCATTTTTTATTTCCTCCATCTGTTCCCCCTGCTAAAAGTATGATATCTGTTTTATTATATTTTATCTCTTCTATTTCTTTTTTAGTTATCTCAAATGAATAAACTTTTTGAACCTTTGCACCTGCACCAAGGGCCGCTCTCTTTGCAGCTTCTGTTGTAAGTTCAGGTACAAGTCCTAATGCTGCCATTTTAAGCCCTCCTGCTGCAGAAGAGCAAGCAAGTTTTTTAATAAAGTTTATATTATTTTCTTTTATAAAAGAACTCATCTTTTTAAAAGCATTATCAAAGCCTTCCATTATATCTGTTTCCACAGTTGTTATAGCCTTTGAAGTTATTAATATCTCTTCATTTTCAATATCAACAACAGTTAATTTTGTAAAGGTACTTCCAAAATCGATCAACAAATAACAATTCACAAAATCACCTTCACTAATCTAATTCTAAATCTTTGTTTAAATCAATGATCGCCTGCTTTGCATCAGTACCTGGTGGATATGCTCTATTAAACCCCATATCTAAAAATCTCTTCTCCACTTCTTTCCAATCTTGCCTTCCTACTACTATATTTCCACCTACATATAATATTATATCTTCAAGTCCTGATTCGTCACATTTTTCCCTAAAACCTTTACAATCCATTTCACCGTGGCCATAAAGAGAAGATACCAGAATTGCTCTTGCATTAGTTTCAATTGCAGCATTTATGAAGTCCTCCTGGGAAGATAGAACTCCAATGTTTATAACATTAAAACCAGCTTCAGTAAGAACATAATCTAGTATCTTATTTCCAACCGCATGGCAATCTGCACCTATGACTCCAAGCACCAGCGTTTTATTTAAATCCATTTATTTAAATCCTCCTAATAGACATAAGTCTGAGTAATACTGTCTAGGTAATACTACCTTGATTAATTCAAATCCTCATATATTTTTTACCAACTTAAATATAACATAAGGCTTAATTCAATTCAATAATATATTTGCTTCATAAATAAGGATCTAAATTAAAATAAGTCAGACTAAAAAAGGTTAAAGACTACAATAAGACTTTAACCCTTTTATTATTTATTTATGTTTTGTGATAACTTCATCGATTATGCCATAAGCTTTTGCTTCTTCAGCACCCATAAAATTATCTCTATCAGTATCTATAGCAATTTGCTCTATGGATTTACCTGTATTTTCAGATAATATCCTATTCAATCTATCTTTATTCTTTTGAAGAAAATCTGCCATGATCTTTATATCAGTAACTTGTCCTTTTGCTCCACCTGATGGTTGATGTATCATGATTTCAGCATTAGGAAGAGCATATCTTTTTCCTTTTGTACCTCCTGCAAGTAAAAACGCCCCAAAACTTGCAGCAAATCCAACACAAATTGTTGACACATCGCATTTTATATACTTCATTGTATCATATATAGCAAAACCTGCAGTGACAGAACCCCCTGGGCTATTTATATAAAGATATATATCTTTATCTGGGTTTTGAGACTCTAAAAACAAAAGTTGACTTATAATTAAACTTGCAGTAACATCATTGATCTCTTCACCTAAGAATATTATTCGATCCTTTAGAAGCCTTGAAAAAATGTCATAGCTTCTCTCTCCATAATTTGTTTGCTCTATTACATAAGGTACTAAATTCATGCTACCATCACCTCATTTTTAATGATTAAATTAGATTTTATATACTTATTTTGCATAGAATTTAATCTTAATTTTCTAAAGACTAAAGGAGGGTATGAATAAACCTTCTTAAAAGCTAACGTAAACGCTTGTGGTGATTGATAATTTGCATCATAAGCAATGTCTAAAATAGAATCATCTGAATTTAAAATCCTTTTATAAGCTTCCTCAAGTCGCCTTTTCTTTATATATTTATGAATAGTACAACCAACCACTTCTTGAAACAATCTATTTAAATGAAATTTAGAATATCCTATGGAATTTGATATATCATCTAACTTTAACTTATCATTTAAATGCTTCTCAATAAAATCAATGGTCTTTAAGATTGTTTTTTTCTTTTCACTCAATATTCATCTCCCCTTTCATAATAATACTACTCTTAATGATTATACCAATAATCATAGAAATTTTCTTAATAAAAATTGCTATTTTAAATACTAAATGAAAAAATATCCATAATAAAAATAGGATTAAAATACCATTTTAAAGCATTTTAATCCATAAGATATAGCAATTTAATTTTTAAGTTTTTTAATTAATAGTTTAATGTAATTTTCTATCTCGTCATGAACCTTTGTATAATCATCAATATCTCCACCAAAAGGATCAGAAATATTTGGGTTAACCTTTTCACCTAAATACTCTTTTAGTGTAAATATCTTATCTTTAAATTCAGGGTATTTATCACCTAAGACATATTTTATAGCATATGTCATAGTTAGAATTAAATCTGCATTTTTAAGAGTATCATAATTTACCTGAACTGCATTTCTATTTGATACATTGACACTATATTTTTCCATTAAAATTGAAGCTGTATACTTTGAAGCAACGCTATTTTCTACTATGCTTAAGCCCTCTGAAGAACATGATATTCTTTCATCTTTATTAAATTCATTAAATAACGTTTCTGCCATAACGCTTCTACATGTGTTTCCTGTACATACAAATAACAATTTCATACTATCACCTTAAATTTATTATGTTATAACCTGAAGATTTCTTTAATCTATTCATTATTGCAAGTCCTATATTTGTTTCATCAAATGATTCTGATAAAATAATATCAACTTCTTGCATATCAAAATAATGCAAAGTTTTAAATAGATTAGATGCTATCTTTAGTTCATCTTTTAATTTCCCTAAAGAAACCACATAAGGAAATTTTCTATAAAGATCATAAGTTTCATCTATGCACATTATCCCTATTTTCTTATTCTCTAAAATAAGTTCACTCGCTTTTCTACAAATATACTCTACTGCCTTATCTCTATCTCCTGAAATAATTCTAATTTCAGCTTTTGGAGAGTAATGTTTATACTTCATTCCTGGAGCTTTTGGTTTTACTACTTTGTCATTTAAAAGTATAGATTTATCTAAATATACATCATTTATAACAGCTCTAATATCTTCTAAAGTAATGATACCAGGTCTTAAGATCAAATAAGGTGAAACTGTACAATCAACAATTGTAGATTCAAGGCCAGATTTTGAATCATCTTCGCCTATTATATAATCTACTTTTCCATTTAAATCATCAATGCACATCTTTAGTGTAGTACCTGATACTTTTCCTGATGTATTTGCAGAAGGTGCAGCAATTGGTACACCTGCCCTTTCAATAATAGCCTGTGCTATTTTGTTTGAGGGAAATCTAATAGCTATGGTATCTAAACCTCCTGATGTTTCCTTTGGAATTGCATCAGACTTTTTAAATATTAAAGTCAAAGGACCAGGCCAAAATTTTTCCATAAGTTTATTTGCACCTTTTGGAATTTTAGTTACTAAAGAAGGAAGATCATCTCTGCTCTTTATATGCACAATCAAAGGATTATCAGAAGGTCTTCCTTTTGCCTTGTATATTTTTTTTACTGAAAGAGCATCAAGAGCATTAGCTCCAAGGCCATATACAGTCTCTGTTGGAAAAACCACAAGCCCTCCTTCTCTTATTGCACAAGCTGCTTCATCTATCTTTCCATAATCTATATTATCTTCTTTCATCATAAAAATCTTTGTTTTCATCTATTTCACCTTAGTGGAGGATCAAAATTATTAAGCTTGATAATAAAAATCCTTCTATAATACTTAAAATTATTTCTTTTATATTTTTTCCCTTTGAAAAGGCTTCTGGCATCATCTCTACAAAACATACATAGCTCATGATTCCTGCTGCTAGTGCAAAGTTCATATCTAAAAAACTTGTTTTAAAATTCCCCATAGAAATACCTATTAGAAGACCTATAGTAGTTGGAAGTGCAGTTATAAATACATATAGCAGAGCACCTATCTTGTCTTTAAAATGACCATCTATCATAAGGCTGCTTATAAGAGCTACTCCTTCTGGTATATCGTGCATTATTATGATTATAGCCATTTCAATTCCAATTATACTGTCAGAAAAAAGACCAATTCCCATGATCACACCTTCAGGAAAATTGTGTAGCATGATAGCAAGAGCTGTCATAACAGACATCCTTCCAATTTTAATATCATAATTTGAAATCAAAATGCGGATCAAAATAAATACAGCAGCTCCAATTATAAAATAACAACTTAAAAAAATAATTCCTCTATTTTTTATAACTTCAGGAATTAAATCTAAAAAAACCACACAAGCTATAACTCCTGATGAAAATCCAAGCATCCACGCTATAAAATCTTTTGTAGGTCTTTTAACTGCCATAGCAATGAGTGCACCAAATATTGTGCCAAATAAAGAAATTACTATTGCTATTAATATCATCCATTACTCCCATTTATTGTTTATATATTCTACTAGAAGCAATGAATTTTTATTCTAACCTAAGTTCTTAAGTTTATCAGCTTGATCAGATGCAATTAAAGCATTTAACATTTCATCAAGATCTCCATCCATAAAAGAATCTAATTTATATAATGTAAGACCAATTCTATGATCTGTAACTCTGCTTTGGGGGAAATTATAAGTTCTTATCCTTTCACTTCTATCCCCTGAACCTACTTGATTCTTTCTATCATTTGCGATGGATTTTATCCTCTCTTCCTCTGCCCTTTCGTAAAGCCTTGCTCTTAAAACTTTTATTGCTTTTTCCTTATTCTTTAACTGGGATTTTTCATCTTGACAAGCAACCACAATTCCAGATGGAATATGTGTAACCCTTACAGCAGAGTCTGTAGTGTTTACGCTTTGCCCTCCATGACCTGAAGATCTATAAACATCTATTCTCAAATCATTAGGGTCTATCTGTATATCTACCTCATCAACCTCTGGAAGAACAGCAACAGTTGAAGCGGATGTATGAACTCTTCCACTAGATTCAGTTTCAGGAACTCTTTGAACCCTATGAACTCCGCTCTCATATTTAAGCTTTGAAAACACCTTATCTCCTCTTATCATAAACACAACCTCTTTAAAGCCTCCAATATCTGTTTCATTGGAGTTCATTATCTCATATTTCCAGTTGTGCCTCTCTGCATATCTTGTATACATCCTGAATAGATCTGAAGCAAATAAAGCAGCTTCATCTCCTCCAGTACCTCCTCTTATCTCTATAAAGACATTCTTTTCATCGTTTGGATCCTTTGGAAGGAGCATTATATTAAGCTCATCCTCAAACTTTTGAATCTTATCTTCTGAAATTGAATATTCTTCATTTAACATCTCTCTCATCTCTTTGTCATTTTCATGCTCTAGCATTTCTTTGGCTGAATTTAGGTCATCAATAGCGCTTTTATATTCTCTATATTTAAACACTATTTCCTCAAGATCTGAATGTTCTTTACATAATTTTCTCCATTCAGCTTGGTTTTCCATAACTGAAACATCACTGATTTTTAAAGATAGTTCTTCATATTTATTTTCTAAAAATTCTAATTTTTCTAACAACATTATCTTTCACTCCGATATCAAATTTAAAAAAATATTATAACATAATTTACCTCTATGGGGCAAACTGTCCTAATACAACCCTATCATTATTAGATAAATCCTTATAACACTCTATATTTATAAAGTTATTTTCTTTTAATATATAACATACATCTTTTCTTTGATTATATCCAATTTCAAAGCATAAAAAACCACCTATATTGAAGCACTTCTGACTTTCATAAGAAATCTTTCTATAAAATTCAAGTCCGTCACTTCCTCCATCCAAAGCTTCTTTAGGTTCAAAGTCCTTCACATCTCTCATTAAATTTTTAATTTCTTCTTTCTCTATATAAGGAGGGTTTGAAACTATTAGATCATACTTGATATTATTCTCTATAGAATAATTTAACAAATTGCTCTTAATAATCTCTACCCTTTCATTTACATTTAACTTTTTAGTATTTACTCTAGATACCTCTAAAGCTTTATCTGATATATCAAACATATGACATTTTAATCCTAAGGTAAGTTTTGCAATGGAAATTCCAATAACTCCACTTCCACAGCACACATCAGCAATTTTTAAAATTCTCCCTTTATCTATCTTATCTAATGCCGCTTCAACGAGAATTTCAGTATCACTTCTAGGAATCAACACACCCTCTTCGATATAAAATGTCATACCCATAAACTCACAGGATTTTGTTATATATTTTATAGGATACCCTGTGCTCCTCTTTTCAATTAATTCATTAAATCTTCTTTCAATATCTTCATTTACTTCCTCAAATTTATGGGTATGAAGGTAAATCCTATCCTTATCTAAAAGATATGACAAAATTATCTGAGAATCCAATATATAACTTTCGATATTGCTATCACAAAGCTTCTTGTAGCTTTGGGTCAATAACTTGCTGATGGTCTTCTTCATAGACAATCCCTTCTGCTTTCTTTAAAGCTGCAATTGCAACTTCAAGCATATCATCGCTTGGTTCTTTTGTTGTTATTTTCTGAAACATAAGCCCAGGAAATGCAATCATCTTTAATATAGCATTTTCTTTTCTTGCCATAAGCCTTATTAATTCATAGGATATACCAGAAATTAAAGGTAAAAGTAAAATCCTAGTAACTATTCTCATGATTCCATGTTGCCACCCTAAAAAAAGATATACAATAAGGCTTACAAAGAAAACCACAAATATAAAACTTGTTCCACACCTTGGATGAAGCGTTGAATATTTTCTTGCATTTTCAACTGTGAGTTTTTCATTATTTTCATAACAATATATGGTTTTATGTTCTGCGCCATGATATTTAAACAGCCTCTTTACATCCTTTTGCAAAGAAATCAAAGACAAATATCCAATAAGTATTGAAATCCTTATTATGCTCTCTATGATATTCAATAATATGCTATTATTTAATCCGATTTTTGTAAATATATTTGTTATCATATTTGGTAATAAATAAAAAATCCCTAAAGTTAAGGCTAAGGAGATTATCAATGATATTACAACTACTATTTCAGTATATTTATCTTTAAACAGCTTCTCAAGGAACATATCAAATTTTGAAGGCTCTTCGTCAGAATCGTATTCCTCAAACTCCTCTGCGCTTTTATTTAATATCTTAATCCCTACCACAAGAGAATCTATATAAGTCATAAAACCCCTTATGACAGGCAGAGAATACACCTTATTTCTTTTACTCATAGGCACATATTGTTCAAAATCTATATTTATCTCACCAGATTTTTTTCTAACTGCTGTTGCAATGCCATTATTGCCTCTCATCATAACTCCTTCAATAACAGCTTGACCGCCTACAATTGGTTGCTTTTTATTTTCACTCAATTTATATCACCTCTTAATCTAAAATAACATTCACCACACATAGCTTCATATTTCACGTTATTTTCACTATCTATGGCAACTTGTTCACCTTCAAATGTATATCTTCCATTTATTTTTCTTATGTTTAACATAGCTTTCCTTCCACAAGCACATATATTTTTTAACTCTTCTATGCTGTGAGCAATCAAAAGAAGCCTTTCACTGCCTTCAAATCCGTTCATTAAAAAATCTGTCCTAAGTCCATAGCAAATAACGGGTATATTTTTTATGATTGCAATCTTAAAGAGATCATCGATGTTATCCTTCTTAAAAAATTGTGCTTCATCTACTAATATACAATGCAAATCTCCATTTTCATCTATCCAATTTTCAACCTTTGAAAATATATTTTCTTCATTAGAAATTAACATATCAGCCTTTCTGCAAAGCCCAAGCCTAGATACTACAGTATCACTCCCTTTAGTATCAATTTTTGGTTTTATAATTATTACTTTCATTCCTCTTTCTTCATAATTAAAAGCTACCTGCAGCAAATTTGTAGATTTTCCGCAATTCATAGCACCATATCTAAAATATAATTTACTCATTAAACTAACCTCTTTTCTATAGTCAATTATATAGAATAATTAATTGACTTTCAATTAAAAGCCATGATATAATTTTCTAGTCATATTCCGTATAAAATTAAAGAGGTGAAATAGATGAAAGACGGCATACATCCAAATTACTACCACGATGCTGTAGTAAAGTGTGCATGTGGAAACAGTTTTCAAACAGGTTCAGTAAAAAAAGAACTAAAAGTTGAAATATGCTCTAAATGCCATCCATTCTTTACTGGTAAGCAGAAATTTGTCGACACCGGTGGAAGAGTTGATAAATTCAATAAAAGATTTGGGCTTAAATAGCTTTAAAGGCTTAGGATTTCCTAAGCCTTTTACTATATAACTTCCTTCTCTATACTTTTTTTCTCATTTTCAATCATCTTTTCAATCTCACACACCACTTGTCTAAATAACATCATTATAAGATAACATATTGCGCTAAATATAAAAAGAGCTGCTTGTGGTATATAACTTATGATTACTAATGGAAATACAGATAACAATATAGTTAATATCGTTATATGAATTTTTTTTACGCTAAAATAAAATGAACATCTTATTAAATCTTTAAATTTAAAATAAAATCTAGACAAAATAGGTAATGATACCATGCATATTATATTTATTATTATTCCAATAACTATGATCACATACTTTATATAATCCCCAAAGGAATATTGAGAATAAAAAATAATATTTATATAAATTAAATAATCAACAATCATCTGAAATGACCAGATTATAAAGCTTTGTTTAAAATTTATCCTATAGTAATTAAAAAAATCTTTAGTGACATCTAAATCTTTTTCTCTAATAAGCTTTCCCATTGTGCTATATAAAGCTGTAAGTGAAGGTCCTATTAATAAAGATAACAAAAATAATATAAGAGATGTATCTTTAAATGATTCAATGGGATCTTGTGTCATAAATGTTAATACAATATAAAAAGCAAATGGAAGAATACATAAAAGAAAGTATAGGTTGCTTAAAAAAAACCAAAAAATGAAATTTGTTATTATATGTATGGGTCCTTCTCCAAATTCCCTCTTTTTTGCCATAAAAACCTCCTAATGCACAAAAAGTTATCCAAACAAATTTAGTTGGATAACCTCTAAACAAAATATTATTTCATCCTTCTTGCACCACTATAATCATTGTATACAAGAACAGGTTCAACACTTATCATCCTGCCAGTATATGGAGCATGAACCATTAAACCATCACCAATGTAAATCCCTACATGATGAGCAGGATAACCATAAAACACAAGATCTCCTCTTTGCATATCTTCATTTGCTACCGGTGTACCAACTGTCTGTTGCATTTCAGAGGTTCTTGGAAGATATACATCAGATGCATTTTTAAAACAATATACTACAAGTCCTGAGCAGTCAAAGCCATCTGGGGTATTTCCACCCCAAACATATGGAGTTTTATTTACATATTTTAAAGCCATGGTTACAGGGTCTGTTGAACTGTCTACGCCTCGTTGAGGTGTATATTCAATATTATATTTCCCAAGATCTATAACAAGCTGCGATTCACTAATCCAATTTTTATTTTCCTTTTGTTTCTCTTCTAATTCTTTTATGTTTTTTTTCTGTTCATCTTTAAATAAATTTAGTTCTGTAAGTTTTAAATTATTTGCAACTTTTAGATCTTCTTGCTCTTTTAAAACATTTTGAAGATCATACATTTTTTCTTTATATTCTTTTTCGCTTTTTTCACAATTATCTACCAATTCTTTATCTGTGTCAATAGCTTTTTTTACATAGCTAAGCCTTTGTATAAAATCTTCTATATCTCTTGATTTAATTATTCCTTCAAAATAATTATTATTACCATGCTTATAAATTTCCTCAGCTCTTTCTCTAAACGCTTCTCTTGCATTTTTTGTATCATCTTGAGCTTTATCCACTAATTTTTGCTTGTCAATGACTTCTTTATTTAATTCATCAATCTTGCTCTCATTTTCACCTATATCCACAGTTAAATTAGAAATATTATTATCTATCTTCATTATCTGCTCAGCTTTTTCCTTTAAATTCTTATCTATGCCTTCATTTTCAGCTTTAGCCTTGTTTATATCCTCTTCAGCTTGCTTCACTTTTGCAGGATCTGCTTTAACCACCACAGGAGATACAATAAATACCAAAGATAATAATGCGCAAATCATTAAATTTAATGATTTTTTGTTCATAATATCCTCCTAAATAATACTAATATAATACCTTAATCACTATTAATTGCTATCAGCTTATAATTTTCATTATATAATATGCGCAAAATTTTGTCTATACTTTAATATTTCTACTAAAATATTATAATTTTTAATTTTTTATAAAAAAATAATCTATGATTATACTATAATCTTAGTATACTTAATTTTTAGAACTTTAAACATAAAATTATATGATATTATTATTATTATTATTTATCATCTTGTTCCTTAAATTTTAAAATGATTACAAATTTGACAAATAAAAATACCTCTTGTTTAATCAAAAGGTACTTTTTTTATAATCTATTGGTATTTTTGATAACTATATCCAAAGCTTTTTTAAATTTATATATAAATTGACCGCAAAATATGGTTTCTATTAGAAGCTTTGCCCAAAGTGGCGTTATAGAAAATTTTAATGACATGCAAAGAGCAATTAATATAGAGAGAGGATCATCTAATATCCTTTCTTCGTCAACATATGGTCCATAATGCTCTAAAAATATATGTTTTGAATTTTCACCAATAGCCATTAAGATATTTCGTATATCACAATAAGCTACACCATATCCCATGAGATGAAAGTCAAGCATCAATATAGAATCCTTTGAAATTACCATATTAAGATATGAAAAATCATTGTAATTAAATGTCTGTTCCATTTTTTTTGTATAGTTAATAAGCTCTTCATATCTATTTAAAACTAAATTCCATCCAGGAGCACCTAATAATTTATATGTGCTAGTCAAAAGATCCATAGATTCTCTAGTAATATAGGATAATTCGTCTACAAAATAAGGTCTTATTCCATTTTCTTTTATGTATTTTTTCCCCTTGTCATGAAATTCCCTATACCACTTTGCTAAAGAAATAATCACTTCTTTATTTTGAAAATCCTTTTCTGTTGCCATTTGTTTATCTTTAGATCGAACAATATCTTCTAAAAGAATTCCTGAATCACAAGATGCAATAACTTTTATAGTAGGAATATTAAGACTATTTAAAAGATCATATAGCTTTATTTCTCTTGAATTTTCATTAGTAAAACATTTTAAAACATAATGTTTACCACTGTATTTTAATTTATAAACCATGTTACCATGTTTACTGCTTAAAATAGAAATATTAGAGCACTTATGACTTTCAAGTCCAAGTTCTTTAATAGTACTTTTAATGTCCATAAATTCCATCCTTATATTAAAATATCACAAATATTCTATTTTATTAATTATAATGCAATATAATTTTAATATTTAATTCAATTAAGTAGATATAATAATTCTTTAATTACTAAAAATACATCTTATTACACAATTTTTACTTATTTTAATTGGTAATACATATTTTATTAAATTCAATTAAATACTAAATAATTAATTGAACAAATCATGAGGTGATAAACATGAAGCACAGGTTATTAAGAACTCCTATAATATCTAGGATTAATTATTTTTTCACAAATCAAACTAGATTTTTTAAATTATATTCAGAAAAACCAAAATTTATCTTTAATCTATTCTTTCACATTTTGGTTTCAGTATTATCAATATTTGTACTAAATAATGCAGAAATAAAGAATTATATAAGAACTATAATAAATAATGAAAAAAATTTAAATATCAAATCTACAAATACCATATTAAATATATCCTACAGCCCAATGTTTTTAATTGGATTTAAAATTTTTACAATAATATTTAGCACCCTGATCATGAGCATGATATTTCTTTTTTTGATAAAATTATTCAAATCAAGAAAGCAATATAAACATGTATTATCAGTAGTATGTGCTTCTTATTACTTTGTTTCAATCCAAAAAATTATAAATGTGGTGTATCAAATTTTAAACAAAGAAAATAATAATCGTAATAGTTCTGCAATTTTAACCATTGTTGATGATATATTTAAAAACTATAATATTTTCACTTTGACATTTATAATATTTGTAATAATAGGGCTTTATGTGGTTACACACATCGATAAAATAAAGATAATAACTGGTATTTTGCTGATTGAAATCATAAATTTAATTATGATAGTTTTTACTTCCATATTATCGTTTAATACAGAGCAATTGATATCCTTAAAAAAAGCATTACTAAGTATTTTAAAAATAGGTTAAGGTTAATATGAATATAATTGAAGTTTACAACTTAAAAAAAGATTACTATATAAAGGATCTTAGGATCGAAATCTTAAAGGGTATAAATCTTAAAGTAGAAGAAGGAATGATGGTATCGCTCATAGGTCAAAGCGGATCTGGAAAAACTACATTGTTAAACATACTTGCAGGTCTTATGCCTCCTTCTTCTGGTGATATTTTAATCTGCAATAAATTAATTTCTAATTTAACTGAAGATGAGATTTGCAATTTTAGGCGAGGAAATTTAGGTTTTGTTTTTCAATCTTATAACCTAATTCCTCATTTTACAGCTCTTGATAATGTAGCTTATCCCCTCATATATTCTAAAATTTCAAAAAAGGAAAGGGCTAAAAGGGCTAATGAAATGTTATCACAAGTTGGTTTAGGTGATAGAGTAAATCATAAACCTGATGAGCTATCTGGGGGGCAAAAGCAAAGAGTTTCAATAGCAAGAGCCCTTATAAATAATCCCAAAATAATATTTGCAGATGAACCCACAGGTAATTTAGATAGCAAAAGTGCTAAAGAAATAATTGAATTGATTAAAGATATAAACAAAAAAAACAAGACCACTTTTGTTATTGTAACACACTCATATGAAATATCTTTACATACACATAAGGTGATAAAAATAAAAGATGGTCTAATCATATAATTTTTAAGGAGTTATTATTTATGAAAAAAATATTTATTATGGCGATGTCAATAATATACATATTTTATTTTCTGTTAAAAACACCTTTAGCAGCTCCTGCACTTTTGATTACTAATGTCACCATAACACCACCTGCAGTCATTCCAGGAAAAAATTTTTCTATAGAATTTAACTTAAAAAATAACTCAAGCAGAATAATAGATAGTATAGTATTAAAAGTACAGAATTTAGAAGGTAAGAGTACCCTCTCTGAGTTTTCTCCCGTAGGTATAAATGAAGCATATCTTGATTCTTTAGGAGTAAATGCTGATGGAGTCATCAAAATACATATGGTTGCAGATTCTCAAATTAAAACAGGGGTATATAATCTTGTAATAAATATGTCATATAATGAAAAAGGTTTAGATACTGTTGAAGAGAGCAGATTAATTGGAATTGTTGTAAATAGGCCTGTAAACCTACTAATTACAAATTTAGAAGTTTCAAATGATAAAGAAATAAAAGCAGAAATAGTAAACGCATCTAGCGCAAGAATAGTAGATTCTACTGCATATATTTATTTTAATGATGTAGAAAAGATAAAGTTTTTAGGAACTTTAGAGCCAAATGATGAAAATGAAATTATAGAGAATATACCTGAAAATTTCGATTCTGGAAAAATCAGAGTTAAAATCGATTATAAAGATGAGCTTAATAAAAATTTTCAAGTCATAAAAGAGATCTTGTTTGAGAAAAAAAACGCAAAAAATGTAAGCAGCGATGGACTTCAAGAAAGAGCCAATATATGGTATGTTTTAAAGAGACTATTTGGCATAGGAATTTAATATGTATTTTTGGGATTTAATCGACCTTGTATCTACAAACTTAAAACTTAGAAAAAATAGGACTATCTTAACTATACTTGGAATTGTAGTAGCAAGCACATGTATCTTTACTCTTATGTCTTTAGGAAATGGTTTTAAGGAAAGTTCAATAAAATCCTTTGAAGACCTTGGAGATATAAAAGCTGTAACGGTTTATCCAATGCCAAAAAATTATTCTAATATTAAGTCTAAATCCTCTTACAAAACTAAAGATGCAATAAATGATGACTCAATAAAAGAAATATCTAGCATTAAAGGTGTTCAAGATATTATAATCAGACTGCCTGTTCCTATCGATAAAGTGCATTTTAAACAAAAATCTATTGAAGCTTCTGTAATAGGAACAAATTTAAATCAAAGTCTATCATCTTACGAGCTATTATATGGAAGATATCCAAATATCAATGAAAGAAAAGCAGTACTAGGATACAATATAGCATGTTCATTGTTAAAAATAGATCCCATAGATCCTCATTCTTATAAAAAGTTAAAAAATATCTTAAATAAAACTATGATATTTGAATACTCTATCATCCAAAGTGAAGATGATGTAAAAGTCATCAATAATGAGACTTATGATGTTGATAATACAAATGATGATTATGAAAAAACTTTTGATAAAGAAAATGCATTAATAGGCATTTGTGGTATTACAACAAATAACTCTCAATTTTCCTGGGACATAAGCATACCTTTAAAGATAGCAAGAAATATATATAAAAGTGTACATAATAATGAAAATAAAGTACAATATTCTAGTATAAGTGTTATATGCAATAAATTAAATGATGTCTCAAAGGTTGAAAATAATATATTAAAATTAGGATATACTGCATATTCATTAATTTCAGCCAAAGAATCAATAGATAAGGTTATGACACTTATCACCATATTTATAGGGTTTTTAGGAAGTATCTCCATTTTGATCTCCTCTTTTGGAATTATAAATACCATGAATATGTCTATAATTGAGAGGAAGAAAGAGATAGGAATAATAAAAGTTTTAGGTGCGAGCATAAATGACATTAAAAGGATATTTATATTAGAAGCTGGACTAATGGGATTTATAGGTGGTATAATAGGTATCTTAATTGGATTTATCATAAACTTTGTTGGTAATCACATTGTAAGAATATATCAAGCTTCACAAAATGATACTTTAGTTAAAGATATGTTTATTATAACCCCATTTTTAGTAATCTTTACAATGATATTTTCTACATCCATAGGAATACTTGCAGGCTTATACCCAGCTTCTAAAGCATCAAAGCTTGATATTATAAGCACGCTTAGAGATGAATAAAATTAAATTTAAACTTATATTTATTATTTAAATATAAGAATTTTTCTAAGGAGACAAATTATGAGATGTATTGTATTTTATGTATCTGCAGGTAATGGTCATAAAAGTGCAGCAGAATCTATAAAAAGTAATTTCAAATCTATAAATAAAAATGCACAAATAGAATGTATTGATATTTTAAAATATACAAATAAGATTGTAGATAAATTCGTTTCTGTAGGTTATGAGCAATCTATTAAAATCTCACCTTACATTTTTGGAAGAATGTATTATCATACAGAGAAAAAAAATCAAGATATAATATTTAGCAATATGAGCTATGCTATAAATAGAACTATGACATATAAATTAATTCCCTTGGTTAATCAATTTGACCCTGATATCATAATATCCACTCATCCTTTTTCTACAGAGATCATCTCAATTTTAAAGAGGAAATATGGGTATAGGATACCTCTTATTACAGTGCTAACTGATTTTATGCCTCATAGTTTTTGGATACACCCCCAAAATAATGCTTTTGTGGTCTCAAATCAAGTTATGAAAGATGAGCTTATAAGACTTGGTGTTAAAAAGGATATAATTTATAACTATGGAATACCAATAAGAGAAAATTTTTTAAAAAAATACAACAGAAAGCAAGTGCTTAAAGAGCTAGAACTTGACCCTGCCATATTTACTTTACTTGTTATGGCAGGCAGTACAACTTCTTCAAAAATTGAAAAACTTGTAGAAGTTATCGCTGAATTATCCTTACCATTTCAAGCTATACTTGTTTCAGGAGGAAACTTAAAACTTCATTCCTCATTCTTAGAGATACAAAAAAGCAGCAAAGTAAACATGTGTGTATTAGGATATACAAATAAAATACCTGAGCTTATGCAAGCTTCAGATGCAATAGTGACAAAACCTGGCGGACTTACTGTCACGGAATGTTTGGTTTCCGACATTCCAATTATCATCTTTTCACCAATTCCAGGTGTTGAAATGAGAAATAAAGAATTCCTCCTTGAAAATAAGCTAGCTCTATATATAGAAAATGTAAAGGATGCAAACTCCTTGCTATTTGATATCATACATAATAAAGAAATACTTATAAATATAAAAAATGAATACAAAAAATATGAATCTTCAAATTCAGCTAAAAATTTATATAATCTTTCTGTAAATATAATAAATGAGTATAGAAAAATTAAATACTCTAGGCTAGAACCAGTTTTAATGAATTAAAGTATTTAGGAGGATAGAAAATTTCTATCCTCCTATTATGCTTGGAAATAACTTTAAGCTATCTTCATCTTTTAATATATAATTTTTATCTTTTATTGTATCATTTACTTGTATAAAACTTATTTCATCAAAGGGTATGCCTTCTTTTAATATTAAACTCTCTAAATTTGTTTCTTCTTCAATCTCAATCTCTATACTTCTCTTCTCTCCATAATATCTTTTAAACCAAGGTGTTAAAATTAAATAAATTTTCATATAAATTACCTCATATGATTTATGTTTAGGATTCAGACATCAAGCCGTCAAGTTTATCATTAAATTTATTTATTATGCTCATTGCAATATCCTCATTTAAAATGCCTTTTGCACTCTTTGTTTCAAAATATCTCTTTGGAAGCTTTATCATTCTATTATCATAGCCTAATGCTCTTTTTATCCTATTTTTAGTTTTATAAATTCTCTTTCCAATTTCATAAAATTCCTCTTCAGTTATCTCATGACCTATTGAATTTAACGCTTTTATTACAGTCCCTCTATCGTATACCTTTCTTGCAAATAAACATATGATAAATGAATTTAAAACGCATCTTTCTATTTCCTCATAAAATAAAGAATCTGCAAGTTTATCAGGGTCTATATCACCTTCTTGCTTTTCATCAAATGAATATCCCCCATTACAAAGATGAGAATGCCTTGCTCCAACTGCAGCGCCCACTAAAGAACCATATCCTGTATGATAACCCGCCATCTCATTCTTCGATATCTGCATAGCAAAATCCTTTCCGCCATATTTTTCTGAAGCAAAGTAGGAGCCTTTTGATAAATCTCTATAAAATTCATTTGTACATTCTGCTGTGTACTCAATAGCTTTTAAATAATTTTCTAAATTTCCAAATTCAAGTGGTATGATCGTATGATCAAGATTTATTAAACCATTTTGAAGAGCTTCTGTAGCCCATCCTAGCACAACTCCCATAGACATAGCGTCTACTCCAACCTTTTCAACTTGATCTATCAATTTTAAAATATCATCAGTGGATCCAATTCCAAGAAAGCTTCCTAAAGCATATATTAGCTCATAATCATATGCAACTGATACAGACTCATACTCATGAAATCTATCAAATTGGTTTCTAAATTGTCCTATATGGATACAACCTACAGGACATCCTGTACAAGCTACCTTTCTCACAAGATTTTTATCAGCAAAAGCTTCTCCTGAAATTTTGCTCCCATCTTCAAAGCTTGCTTCTCTTAAATTTCTCGTAGGGAGTCCTCCAGCAGCATTTAAAGTTTCCACATTTACAGGAGTGCCAAGATCATGGTATTTTTCCATAAGCCCTGTATCTAAGCACTTTTTAAATATCTCCTGATACATTTTAAAGTAACTATTAAAATCCCTGATAGGTATGTTGTGCTCTCCAATTATGGAAATAGCCTTTAGGTTTTTGCTTCCAAAACATGCACCAAGGCCCATCCTTCCAAAATGCCTGTAAGTATCCACACACACACTTGCAAAGCTGCACAGGTTATTTCCTGCAATACCTGCTCTTATTATACTTCTTTTGCCGCTTCCTTCTTCTTTCTCTCTTATCACCCTTCCAACATCACCTAAATCCATCTCCCAAATTGAACGGGCATCTTTAAAATCTATATTGTTGTTATTTATGGATAAATATACAGGCCTTTCAGATCTTCCACGTATAACAATAGCATCATACCCTGCATGAAACATAGTTAAAGCCATTCGCCCTCCTGCATAACTTTCACCATATTCTCCTGTAAGCGGAGATATAAATGTAGCGACAGTTTTAGTTATAACAGGAAATAAGGTGCTCCCTGGTCCTAAAGCAAATACTATAGGCTGACATTCATTAAGAGGCTCTTTACTAGCATCCATATTTTCTTCAAGAAGCTTAGATGCAACCCCTACACCTCCAAGATATGGATAAAGATCTTCTCTATTTTCTATTCTTATCTTTTTAGCCGATAGATCAATGCTTAAGACTCTTATATACTTTTCATATATCATTTGACGTTTCCTCCATTATCAAGCATTTATGAGGGCAGAATTTTGCACATAGCCCACAATGTTTGCATATAATAGGCTCATTCTGGTCCTTATCCCAATGTACAGCACCTACAATGCAAGCATTCTCACATTTTTTACAGCCAATGCACCTTTCTTTTTTAAATATTACGCCCCCTCCAGGTCTTTTCTCTAATGCTGAGGAAGGACATGCATCTACACAAGCCCGTTCATCTCTGCAAGCAAGGCACACTATTCCAACAAATTTTCCTGAAATTCCTCCTGAGGTTCTAACCTTTATCGAGCTTTTATTTAATGAAAAGTTTTTGTGATTTACTGCAGAACACACCTTCATACAGGTAAAACACCCAATACATCTTTTCATACTTTCTGCTTTAAGAACTTTTGCCATAGTTTATTCCTTTCTCTATTGTTTAAAAAATTAGGACTTAGTTTAAAACTAAATCCTAAAATTTCTAATTTATGCTTTCTTTTAAGACTTTCTCTATTAATTCAAAGCTTGGAACGCCATCAAATATGTGCTTTCCATCTATATAGTAAGCAGGAACATAGTAATGATCTAAATGTTTATATTCATCTGGTCTGTTATCTTCATCAATTATTTCTATATCAATATCTTTATATTCAGGATTCTTTTGTTTTAATGCCTCAACCATCTTCACGGCTCTTTTACAATGAGGTCAAGTATCAAGTGAAAACATTACAACCTTTTTCATTTTAACTCCCCTTTTTATTTAAAAATATATTTTTAATTATAATGATTATTTTGCAATGAGCAAGTAATTATTATGGGTGTTTTAATTTAAATATTATTTTCTATTCTCATCAATACCTGCTTAGGAATTTTACCAACGACCCTTGCAGGTAGTAGATCTAAATCATCATTTTCAAAACCCTTAAGTATATACACCATAACCACATATACCACAATACACACTATAACAGTTACCATTAAAGCAAGTGCATTGCTGAAATAGTAACCTATGCCTATCTTTAACAACACAGTAAGGAATATTTTATTTACAAGTATCCCTGCTCCACCCATTGCAAGGCTTGATATAAGTGGCTTTAAACTAAGCCTTATCAAAGAGAAATTTATCTTAAGTTTCTCTCTCAAATACATATAATTTAAAATAAAAGTCACTAAGCTACCTACACCCATTCCAATCAAAGCTCCATATATATTTAGAAATTCATTAGACACAGCAAAATAATTGATGATAAACTTGCAGGCAACTCCTATTAGCAAAAATGCAGTTAGCTGATATAGTTTGCCTATGCTCTGAAGAATTACTATTTGAAGTTGCACTAAAGACATAAAAATGAGATTGTATGCTCCAAACATGATAAGCTTATAGCTTGAAAAGCTCAAAACCCCAAATATGGACTTACTTAAAAAAGAAAACGCTATGGCAAAAGGTATTGTAATCATGAAGCACAATTTAAATGCATACTTGATCTTCTTATTTGCTTCATCTATGTTTTCTGCAGCAATTAACATAGTTATAGATGGTAATGTAGAGTAGCTCAATGAAGTTATCAAGGTTACAGGTACATTTATGAGCTGCGTTGTCTTCCCAAGATTTCCATACATTATATTCGCTTCTTTTGCAGTATAACCATTCTCTAAAAGCCTTCCTTTAACATTAGACACATCCAATATATTATCGCCAAAATATGTGAGACCCATGCATATCATAAGTGGGATAGATATTCTAAGTATCTGCCTAAATATCTTTACATCAGTACTTGAACGTCTCTTTCGTACTACTTCTTTTTTCATTTCGCCATTGAATTTTAATTTTTTCTTCTTATTTAAAAGATATTGCAGTGACACAAAAGCACCAATAGTTGTGCCAATAGTACCACCCACTACACCCCAAGAAATACTGAATCTTATTAAAATAAAAGCGCCTACAAGAGATAGGATTACATTTACAATCTGCTCAACAAGTGAAGATACTGCTGTAGGGATCATATTCCTCATTCCTTGAAAATAAGATCTATACGCATAACTCATAGATGCAAAAAATACGCTTGGAGCTATTATTGCTATTGGCATAGCTGCTCCATCTGTCTTTATAAAATGAGCAAGAGGACCTGAGATCAATATTAAAAATAAGGTTAATACAAGAGATATTATGAACATAAGATTTCTTGCAATAGAGAATGTCTTTCCGATTGCTACATAATTATCCATTGCAGAATATTCTGCAACCAATTTAGATATAGCTACTGGAATTCCTGCGCTGACTATAATGAAAACACAAGCAAAAACAATGTATGTTGAAAGATAAATCCCAAAAGCCTCTTCTCCAATTATCTTATTTAAGATAGGATTATAAGCTATGGATATAAATTTTACTAAAAGAGTGGAAACTGATAATATAGCAAAGCCTTTTGTTATAGATTGATTTTTCATTTACTGCACCTCTTAAAGAAGAATTCTATTAGTATCCTATTTATTATTTCTCTTTTTTTAATATAAAAATGCTTGTTGCAAAACTAATTTGAAATTAGTTTTGCAAATACTAAAATATTTATAAAATTAAGCGTAGGAAATAGGAAAATGGCAAGCTACGAATCTGTCCTTAGATACTTCCTTTAATTTAGGAATTTCTTCTTTGCAAATATTTTTGCAATATACACATCTAGGATGAAAATTGCATCCTTTAGGCATATCAATTGGACTTGGGATGTCGCCTTCAATAGCATAGTCTCTGTTTCTATCTCTAGGATCAAGTATTGGTGCAGCTTTTGTAAGAACAAGTGTATATGGATGCAACGGATGCAAAAATATATCATCAGTGTCTCCAAGTTCAACTACAGATCCAAGATACATAACAACAACTCTATTCGTTATATGTTTTACTACCCGTAAATCGTGAGATATAAATAATAATGTTAAACCAAGCTTATCTCTTAGATCTGAGAGCAAGTTTATTATCTGAGCTTGAATTGAAACATCAAGTGCAGAAACTGGTTCATCTGCAATTATAAATTTAGGGTTTAAAGATAAAGAACGCGCAATTCCTATTCTCTGCCTTTGACCTCCTGAAAATTCTCCTGGAAATCTGTTAGATAAATCCATTGAAAGGCCACTCATTTCAAGAAGCTCTTTTATACGATCTTTTATTTTATTTTTTGGCACAATTTTATGCACTAAGAGCATCTCTTCAATTATTTCATATACAGTCATCCGTGGGTTTAAAGATGAATAGGGGTCTTGAAAGATCATCTGCATATTTGAGCGTATTGGTTTTAGTTCAGCATTGGTTTTTTTTGAAATATTTTCTCCATTTAAAAATATTTCACCCTGTGTAGGCTCATAAAGGCGCACAAGTGTCTTGCAAAGGGTGCTCTTTCCACATCCAGATTCTCCTACAAGTCCTAAATTTTCACCTTTATAAATATCAAAGCTTACACCATTAAGCGCCTTAACATATTTTATTTCTTTTTTAGTTATTATTTCTATTAAGGATTGTTTAATGGGAAACCATTTAGATAAATTTTTAATCTCTACAAGTTTTGAAGTGTTTTTATAATCAAAATATTTACTGTTCATATCTAACGCTTCCTTTGATGCTTTCTTTAGGTATTAAGCCTTTAATGTCTGTGATTTTATCCGACAAATGGCATCTTACAAAATGCCCAGGTTCAGACTCTACAATTTCTGGAAAAGTCTTCTTGCAAATATCCTCAGCATATTTACATCTTGGGCTAAATCTACATCCACAAGGTAAATTAGAAAGATTTGGAGGCATTCCAGGTATAGCTAATAATCTAGTTCCGCTTATTTCACGGCTTGGTAGAGAGTTCATAAGACCATAGGTATAAGGATGATGAGGGTTTGAAAATAATGTCATGATATCAGCCATTTCAACTATATTCCCTGCATACATTACGGCCACTCTATCGCACATCTGAGCTATAACCCCTAAATCATGCGTAACAAGTATTATACTCATTTGAAGCTCACTTTTTAAATTATTTAAGAGCTTCATTATCTGATCCTGTATGGTTACATCTAAAGCAGTAGTAGGCTCATCTGCAAGGAGTAATTTAGGCTTTAATGCTAGTGCCATAGCAATCATAGCTCTTTGGCGCATCCCTCCTGAAAATTGAAATGTATAACCCTCAATTCGAGTTTCAGGAGAAGGAATACCTACTAGTTTTAATAGCTCTATAGCTTTCTTTAATTTTTCCTCTTTTGTCATATTTGTTTCTTCAAAAGCTTCAATAATTTGAGTCTTTATTTTTAATACAGGATTTAAAGATGTCATAGGTTCTTGAAAAATTACACTTATCTCTCTGCCTCTTATTTTACGCATTTCAGCCTTATTTAACTTAACTAAATCCGTCCCATTATAGATGATTTCACCGCCTACAATCTTTCCAGGAGGTTTTAAGAGTCTTAATATAGAGCGGCAAATTTGACTCTTGCCACTTCCAGATTCACCAACAATGCCAAAGGTTTCACCTTTTAAAATATGAAAGCTAACACCATCTACTGCTTTAACTGTTTCATTTTTCAAAAAAAACTGTGCCTTTAAATCTTTCACTTCAAGAATTTTTTCCATATGATCCTCCTAACGGCCTTTAGTGCGCAAGAAATCGGTTAGTCCATCACCAATCAAGCTAAAGCCTATACCTGTTATTGCCATAAAAAGTCCTGGGAAAAATGTAATCCACCATGCAATGCTTATGTAACCTCTTCCTTCATTTAAAATAGCGCCCCATTCTGGAGTAGGTGGCTGTACTCCTAAGCCTAAGAAGCTCATACTAGCACCAATTAGCATATTTAAAACCACATCAGATGCTGATAGAACAACTGCTGAGCTTACCACATTAGGAAGCAAATGTCTAAACAATATCCTAAGATCGGAAAAACCTCCAAGCCTAGCCGCTTGAATAAACTCTGTTTCCTTAAGCACCATAACTTCTCCACGAACAAGCCTAGCATAGCCCATCCATCCTACAAGCCATATTGCAATGTAGATATTCCTAGTTCCTTGTCCTAAAATTGCTATTATTACAATTATAAGTATAGTAAAGGGAAAGGCCGTTAGGATATCATTTATCCTCATTATGATACTATCTAAAATTCCACCATAAAACCCTGCAAATAAGCCTATTAAGCTCCCTACTATAAGTGGAATGATAGTAGCAAATATTCCTATTTGCAAATCTATCTTAGTAGCCCATATAACCCTTGAAAATATATCACGACCATAATTATCAGTTCCAAAATAATGTTCATAAGATGGAGGCAATAAGCTTGCCTTTGTATTTATCTCTATAGGATCATAATTTGCGATTTTCATAGGTAAAAGAGCAATTAAAACTACAATTAATACTATTATGGACCCTGCCACAAAAGAAGGATTAGTTAACCAATCTGGCATATGAATTTTCAACTTTTTTTCCATAGAATCCTCCTTACAATCTAACCCTTGGGTCTAGAAATGAATACAATATATCTACCAATAAATTTATAACAAGCACCATTACTGCAATTAAAAGCACAAGGGATTGCACAGTGGGGTAATCCCTATTAAAAATAGAATTGACCATAAGACTTCCTATGCCTGGCAATGAGAATACTGTTTCAACTATTACACTACCTCCTAATAAAGCCACTATTCGCATTGCAAGGAGGGTGCAAGTAGAAATTAAAGTGTTTCTCAATATATGTCTATTTCTTATATTCTTCTCTTTTATGCCTTTACTGCGAGCAAAATCTACATAATCTAAATTGCTTATATCCACCACAGAATTCCTTATATTTCTAATTAAAAGTGCTGATGTTACTAGGCATTGAGTAATTCCTGGCAAAATCAAAGCTCTTATCTGCATAGGAAAGGTTTCAGCCCACCCTCCTACAGGAAACAAACCAAGCTTTACACCAAAAAATAACATAAGCAATAACCCTATCCAAAAAGAAGGCATTGAGATTGCTGCAAGGGTAGCACCTCTTATTAAATTATCAGAAAATTTATCTTTATTAATTCCTGCAAGATAACCAAAAGGAAAGCTCAAAATAAGAGAAAAGATAGTTGAGACACAGGTTAACATAACAGTAACGCCTACTCTATCCTTTAATAGATCAATAACTGATCTTTGATATACAATTGACTTACCTAAATCAAATGAAAGGATACCCTTCATAAAGATCATATATTGAGTATACAATGGTCTATTAAGACCCATTTTTATTCTCATAGCTTCAACTGCATCATTTGTAGCCTTTTCTCCTAAAACTAGCCTTGCAGGATCACCAGGAATGAGCCTTATCATCAAAAAAATAAGTATTGTGATAACAAATAAAACTGGCAACATCTGCAGAATGCGTTTTATAATATAATTTATCTGTTCCATAATTCACCAACTTTTAAGTATGAATAAAGAGCATAGGGATCTAGGATCCCTATATATTTTAAAAATATTTCGTTATTTAACCTTTGATAATTTACTAGATCTTAAAACTGCAAAAGGTGTAACATCTAAATTTTGAATCTTATTTGAACAAGCCCATACAAAATCATTTTTAAATAGTGGTGTAACATTTGCATTTTCAAGAACTCTTCTTTGTATTTCCCAATACATCTCAACTCTCTTAGCTTCGTCCATCTCTCTGCTTGCTTTAGCATTTAACTCCTGAAGCTCTTTATCGTCAAGACCTGTATACCATGCGCTGCTTTGAGCGTAATCAATAGCCCAACCAGTTATACCAGATGGGTCTAGAATATCGTCTATCCACATCCCTAAGCATAATTGGAAATTTAAAGATTGATTCTTTTCACTAAGAGCAGCACGCTCTAATAAAAGAATGTTGCAGTTAATACCTGCTTTTGCCCACTGTGATTTTAAAAGTGTAGCAATTTGTTCATACACAGCATTCCCAGAACGGACTATTATTTCAAGATCAATACCATCAGGATATCCAGCTTCAGCTAGCATGGATTTTGCTAGTTCAGGATCATATTTAAGAGGTTTTATCTCTGAATTATGCCATTTACCTTCAGTTTCTGGTATAAGTGCAGCTACTGGAGCTCCAAATTCCTTTGTTACAACCTGAGCAAGCTCATCCTTATCAATAGCTTGTATTAAAGCTTTACGAACTTTTACATTATCAAGTGGAGGATGTTGCACATTTATCTCTAAAAACCTAGCTTGTGTTGACGGAAATTGCTTGATCTCAAGATTTTTATCTGCTTTAACCATATCTACAAGAGAGTATGGAACATCATTTATGATATCTATTTGACCTGCTTGAAGCTGCATAAGTCTTGTATTATCATCAGCAATGACCATATATTTTAAATTCTTTGTAACTGGCAGACCCTCTATATGATAATGAGGATTTTTCTCAAGAGCTATATACTCTTCCTTTTTCCATTCTTTAAGCATATAAGGTCCTGTTCCTAGAGGTTGTCTAGAATATTCTTCTTCCCCAACCTTTTCAAAATGTTCCTTAGATTGAACTACCATATTAAAATTGCAAAGATCGGCAAGAAAAGGTGCCCATTGTTCTTTTAAAGTGATTGTAACTGTCTTGCCATCGGATTGTACATCTTTTATTGCCTCAGCAATAAATCTATATGCAGATGTCTCGCAATCTCTTGCTCGAATTAAAGACCAAACCCAGTCTTCACCTTTTACAGGAGTGCCATCTGAAAATTTAAGATCAGGCTTTAAATTAAAAACATATGTAAGTCCATAATCTTTTATTTCCCAATCAGTAGCAAGCTGTCCAACGATTTTTGAATTATCTTCACTAGTTGTAACAAGACCCTCATATATATTTTGAAGTACTGTGACTTCACTTCCCCCCATAGGCTGATTAGGATCTAAATAAGCAGCATCGCTCAATCTGCCGATTACTATTTCATCGGCAAAATTTGAACTTTCTTTTGAAGATGAATTTTGATCTGAGCTATTTTGTGAATTCGAGGAACTTGTTGGACTGCATCCCGTAAATCCTGTAAACATGACGATTGCAAATACAAGTGATAATAATTTTAAAGTTTGTTTACTCATTTTTTCCTCCTAAATAAATTTTTTTAAAGTTAAAGATATCATTTTGATAATAAGAAATTAATTTTGTAAGATTTGATGTTAAATGATACTAAATGATATTTTCAAGATGGTAACATGTTATAATTTCAGGCAATATTTAGAACTATTAGTTTAAAAATAAAATTTACCTGTAAAAAATCACCTCTCTTATTATTTAAATTTATAAATATTACTACAATTATAGTTACATTGATCTAAAAAATCAACATACATTAATAGCTAACTAATCTAAATATAGAAAAATTCAAAGTTTTTTATCATAATTTTCTAATATTTAAAATACATATTTAATAATGGACTAAATTTTAGATTAAAGGAGCGTAGCAATATGAATAATAATGATGATTCAAGATTTCAAGAAGAAGAAAAAGGATTGACTGTAGACTTTAACGACCCAATGGTTCAAGAGCTTTTAAATGAGGTAAGAGAAGAAAAAAAGAAAAAAGAAGCTTTAGAAAATAGTAAAGCTGATAATAATATTCAAAATTTAAATGAAATAGATATATTTCAAAATTTTCAGAGGATTCCTATATTAAAGCTTAGAGCTGAGGATAAATTAAATTTCTTCGATTTTCCTGACAATGAGCAACTCCTGAACGCTATTTCATCAATAGAAAATGACAATATTTTAAGTCCATGCATTGCTTTAGATGATGGAGATGGAAAATATACTGTGATAATAGGCAGAACAAGGCTTATAGCTCTTCGTGCTCTCTATGATGTTTCAAAATCGGATAAATACAGCACCCTTCCATGTTTTATTATAGAAAAAGATAAAATAGACCCTATAAAGCTTGAAAGCATGATA
>JAVBPQ010000189.1:0-28274 GCA_031549525.1 Clostridiaceae bacterium
TATCATGCTTTCAAGCTTTATAGGGTCTATTTTATCTTTTTCTATAATAAAACATGGAAGGGTGCTGTATTTATCCGATTTTGAAACATCATAGAGAGCACGAAGAGCTATAAGCCTTGTTCTGCCTATTATCACAGTATACTTTCCATCTCCATCATCTAAAGCAATGCATGGACTTAAAATATTGTCATTTTCTATGGATGAAATAGCGTTCAGGAGTTGCTCATTGTCAGGAAAATCGAAGAAATTTAATTTATCCTCAGCCCTAAGCTTTAATATAGGAATCCTCTGAAAATTTTGAAATATATCTATCTCATTTAAATTTTGAATATTATCATCAGCTTTACTATTTTTCAAAGCTTCTTTTTTCTTTTTTTCTTCTCTTACCTCATTTAAAAGCTCTTGAACTATTGGGTCGTTAAAGTCTATAGTCAATCCTTTTTCTTCTTCTTGAAATCTTGAATCATTGTTATTATTCATATTACTGCGCTCCTTTAATTTAAAATTTAGTCTATTATTAAATATTTATTTTAAATATGAAAAAAATATGATAAAAAACTTTAAGTTTTTAAGATAAACTTTAGTTCTAATTAAAAAATTACCCAAGATACCATTGATTCTATAGACTTTATTACTAAATAGTAGTATATGTAGTATATATTATTATTTAGAGGAGGGTTTTATGGAAAACTTAATTGAAAAATATGGTAAAAATAAAATATTTAAGATTTTTTTTATAGTGTTATTTGCTCTTCTTATAATGGTTTGTATATTTAGAAATGCTTCATATAAAACTTATGATTATAAAGGACATAGATTAAAATTACAAAAAGTGTCTGATTACATGGTTACCATGGAAGATAAGGATAAAAATGTACTAAAAATGTCCATTGATCTCAGTAAATCATATCAATATAACTTCAAATGCAATGTGAGTTATTTAGATGAATCTATAAGTTATGAGGATTCATTTGAAAATATGGAATTTATGATGACTTTCTCTGATGGAACTAAAAAGACTATGCCTTCTTATATAATCCAAATTGATGAGGATGATGCTGATGGATTAACTAAAAATCAAAGGATAGAAAAAGATCTCATCTTTAAACTTAAAGATTATTATATAGACAATAAATTTACATTGTATATATCCATTGCGATATTTGGCGGATTATTCATATTACTTGGTGTATCGCTTTTCGTATATCCAGAGAGCTATTGGAGGATGCAAACATGGCTTATGGTTAAAGATGGTGAGCCTACAGAGTTTGCAATAGTTTCTAATCAAATATTAGGCATTGTTATAATAATAATGGCTTTTATTGTACCATTTTTACTTTAAGATATTTGTAGTATATACTAAGGCTATTTACTAAAAAAAATTTAATGATATAATTTATATATAACGAATTAGGAGGTTATTTGATGTCCACTGTAAAAGAATACATTCAATCTGTAATAGAAAAAGTGAAAAAAGTAAATGCCAATGAACCAGAGTTTTTGCAAGCTGTTGAAGAGGTTTTAAGCTCTCTTGAACCTGTACTTGAAAAGCATCCTGAGTATATAAAGGTAAATTTACTTGAAAGATTTTGTGAGCCTGAAAGGCAAGTTATGTTTAAGGTGCCATGGATAGATGATAATGGAAATTATCAAGTAAATAGAGGATTCAGAGTTCAATTTAACGGTTCGTTTGGTCCTTATAAAGGTGGTCTTAGATTTCACCCATCTGTTAATCTTAGCATAATCAAGTTTTTAGCTTTTGAGCAAACCCTTAAAAATTCTCTTACAGGATTGCCAATAGGTGGAGGTAAGGGAGGATCTGATTTTGATCCTAGAGAAAAATCAGACAATGAAATATTGAGATTTTGTGAAAGCTTTATGATGGAATTATATAGACATATTGGTAAAGATGTAGACGTTCCTGCTGGGGATGTTGGAGTTGGCGCAAGAGAAGTTGGATATCTCTTTGGAGTGTATAGAAGAATAAAGGGTTCATATGAGAATGGAGTTATAACAGGAAAAGGCTTACCTTTTGGCGGAAGCATTTTAAGACCTGAAGCAACAGGATTTGGTGTTACATATTTTGCTGATGAAATTTTAAAACATAATAATGATACTTTAAAAGGTAAAACTGTAGCTATATCAGGCTTTGGCCAAGTAGGCTGGGGCGTTTGCAAGAAGATGGAAGAGCTTGGAGCAAAAGTAGTTACACTTTCAGGACCTGATGGATATATCTATGATGAAGATGGAGTTATTGGGGAGAAAGTAGACTATTTAGTAGAGATGTTAAAGATAAATAAAGGCGCAAGAGTTAAAGATTATGCAGATAAATATAATGTTCCATTTTATGAAAAGAAAAAGCCTTGGGAAACTAAGGTAGACATAGTAATCCCTGCAGCTATACAAAACGATGTACTCATAGATGACGCAAAGAAAATAGTAGAAAATGGGACAAAATATGTAGTTGAAGCAGCAAATATGCCTTGCACAAATGAAGCTCTTAACTATTTTCTATCTCAAGGAGTCATTGTAGGACCTGCAAAGGCTGCTAACGCAGGCGGTGTTGCAGTATCTGCTCTTGAAATGTCACAAAACAGCATGAGGCTTTTCTGGACTCCTGAAGAAGTTGATGCTAAATTAAAACAAATAATGAAAAATATATTTGAAAATTCATTAAAAGCTGCTAATGAGTATGGATTCTCAGAAAACTTAGTTGCAGGAGCAAACATTGCAGGGTTTGCAAAAGTTTCTCAAGCTATGATTGCTCAAGGATATTATTAATTATAATTATTAAAAAAACTGGTCTTAAATTAAAAAGACCAGTTTTTTCTATTATCTAAATAGGTTTGACATAAATGATTGTACTTTATTATTTACTTTCGTTGATATGCATGATGATATAGAGGATGATGCTGAAGATACTATTGGTGAAAGTAAATCTCCAATTATATCTGAGCCAATGCCACAACCAGATGAAGATGATGTGTTAGTTGGAGCTGGTGGTGCACATGGAGTTGGTGCACATCCAAATCCCATGCTCACTGATGGCATAGGCAATGACATTGAACAGCTTGATGAAGAACGGCTTTTGCCACAACATCCACCTTCAATATTTTGACTATCAATTTCAGTTATAACCTCTGATTTATTTGGTAAAATTATTTTATTCATTAAAAATTCCTCCTCATTTGTTTTATGTAAAATTTATTTCGTATATTCTATATTCTACCATTTATTTCAAAGTGTTAATATTATACATCATATTATTATGTTTTTTTTGCATGAAAAATCAATTTGTGAATATTTTTTTAATAAATTTATAGTTTATTAAAAAAATAATGATGATTTTTTGTTAAAAATATGTTATGATTATTTCAATAAGCTGTAATAAACAGGAGTACGATATGTATAATAAATTTTTTATTGCACTTTCATGTTTTTTTATTCTATTAATAAATTGTGTACATGCAGAAACATTGAATAATGCTATAGTTATATCTAAATACAGCCTAAATCCAAATAGGGTGGTTCATGAAGGTGATGATTTAAGTTTAACATTGTTTATAGATAATAAAAGCAATAAAAAATTAAAGGATATATTTTTATCCTATGAAGTACAAAACGATTCTCTAGACAAAATTGAGAATAAAGTATTTTCTGAGATAGATAAGGACATTAATTTTATAGATAGCATAGAACCAAATGGAAGACATATAAAGATATTTAATTTTAAAATTGTTGAACATTCGCCTCCAGGAAAATATAAATTAAACTTTATATTTAACTACTATGATGAATCACAGCAAGCCTTTAAAAGTGAAAGCAGCATAGAGATATTTATTCAACAGTATCCAGAAATAGATATTTTTGATATTAAACCAGAAAAGGATATAGTAAAGATTGGAGAAAAGTATAAATTAGAATTTACCATAAAAAATTTAACTAATGACCCTATGGAAGATGTAAATGTAAAGCTTGAACCAACATTTGCTGTAGATAGCACAAATTTTACTATTGATGAATTAAAAGCAAATAATGAATTTACTAAAAAAACTTTTTTTTATGTATTAGATAGTACAAGCCAAAAAAAGATAAATTTTATAATTGAATATAAAAATATATATGGTGATACAATAGTATATGAAAACTCTAAAGCTGTTGATATTCACCTAGATTTAATGGATCAATATACTAAGTTTGTTCCATTTATAGTACTTTTTTTTGTATTTTCTCTCATATTTATTCTTATATATAAAAGTGTACCAAAGAGCAGAAAACATATAAACAAAGTTCAAATAATGAAAAGGTTTTGAAAAATAAGTCCCTCCATCTCTATATATGTACATGGAAGGACTTATTTTTTTAAAAACTAAAAAATAATATTAATTCTTTTTAAGAAAACTTCCTAAAAGATCTCCTGCAATTCCCATAACATTATCAGGTCTTACAGCGCTTTGCATTATTAGGCTTTTAGCATCATCTATGGATTTTACTTTTCCGCTCATTACACCATGAAATACAGTTACTATAGCGTTTTTAATTATATCCAACATAGTTCTATCTGAAACTTTGTCTAGAGGTACAGGTAACCCGAATCCTTTTAGAATATCTGCATTTGGCAGAGCACTGAAAATTGATTTTGCACCAGAATCAGCAACTTTTTCTAATTCATCAGTGTTATTTTGTGGTTTATCTTTCATATTCATTGCTGTGTTAAATATAGTCCCAAATAAATTTTGTACATCCATTTTCTTCACCCCTAATATAATTTTGAACATAAGGAATTAATTTTAATAATTTATTTTTATTAAATTATATTATATTTTAGAACAATAAATAATAAATATCTACATTAAACCCCTATATAATATCATCATAAAGTTATAATGTTTTTTTTTCAATAAAAATATAAAAAATTAAAAGAAATTTAATTTAAGTTTGTATAATCTTTATTATTTCCAAAAATTGTGCATATTATTAATCATATCTTTGAAAAATTTTTTGTATTTTGAGGAAAATCATGTATTTTTTGAAAGTTTGACACTATAAACTAAGTATTATATTATATTAGCATAATTATTAATTTTTAAAATAATTTTCAAGAGGTGAGGGATGATTTTGAGCAATAAAACTGATGAAAAGATTGATATTTTTAAAATCCATGAAGTTGTAGAAAAATATAAAGATATAGAAGGAAGCCTTATAACAATATTGCAAGAAACTCAAAGCATTTATGGTTATCTTCCTATAGAAGCTATCATCTATATTGCAAAGGAAACAAAGATAAAACCAGCAAAGATTTTAGGAGTTGCTACATTTTATACTCAATTTAGGTTAAGCCCTGTTGGTAAAAATGTAATTTTATTATGTCAGGGAACTGCCTGTCATGTTAATGGATCAGAAAAGGTCTATGAGGCAGTCAGCACTGAATTAAATATTAAAGATGGAGAGACTACATTAGATGGCCTCTTTACAATAAATAATGTAGCTTGTTTAGGGTGTTGCAGCTTGTCGCCAGTTATGATGATAAATGGAGAAACTTACGGTTCCTTGACACCCGAGAAGGCTGTTAAGATTATTAAAGATTTAGCGTTGAAAGAGGTGTAGTTTATGAAGATACTTGTTGGAGCAGGAAGCTGTGGTGTTGCTGCAGGTGCACATAAGATAATCGATGTCCTTAAAGAGGAATTTGAAAATTCACATGAGGATATTACACTAAAGACAACAGGATGCATAGGCATGTGTTATTTAGAGCCAATTGTAGATGTTTATAGCGATGATGGAAATAAAACCACATATGTAAATGTAACTGAAGAAAAAGCAAGATCGATTGCACAAAACTTAAAGGATCAAGATAAGGTAAAGGAATTTACCATTTCTGATGAAGATACTAATTTTTTAGGAAAGCAAAAGAGGATAGCTTTAAGAAATTGCGGAATAATTGAGCCTGAGAAGATAGAAGATTATAAAAATAATAGTGGATATAAAGCTATAGAAAAATGCTTAAAGATGAGCCCTGAAAGTGTAATCGAAGAGATTAAAAAGGCAGGGCTTCAAGGTCGTGGAGGAGCAGGCTTCCCTACTTGGTTTAAATGGAATCAAGCGAGGATATCAAAAGGCGATAAAAAATACATGATATGCAACGCAGATGAAGGGGATCCAGGAGCTTTTATGGATAGAGCAATACTTGAAGGAGATCCTCATTCAGTTTTAGAAGGTATGCTCATAGGAGCTTATGCAATTGGTGCAAGCGAAGGAGCTATTTATGTCCGTGCTGAGTATCCTCTTGCTATAAAGAGGTTAAAACTCGCTATAGCACAAGCAGAAGAAAATGGATTTTTAGGAAAGAACATCTTAGGATCAAACTTTAGCTTTAAAATAAAGATTAAAGCAGGAGCAGGAGCTTTTGTATGTGGTGAAGAGACAGCACTTATTGCATCTTTAGAGGGAGAAAGAGGAATGCCAAGGCTTAAGCCTCCATTTCCAGCTCAGAAAGGTTTTTGGCAAAAGCCTTCTAATATAAATAATGTAGAGACTTTTGCAAACGTACCTTGGATCATAGTAAATGGCGGAGAAGAGTTTTCAAAATTAGGCACTAGAGATAGCAAAGGGACAAAGGTATTTGCTTTAACAGGTAAGATTAAAAAAGGTGGTCTTGTTGAAATCCCTATGGGAAGTACCATTAGAGATGTAATATTTTCAGTTGGCGGTGGAATTAAAAACGATAAGAAGTTTAAAGCGGTTCAGATGGGAGGACCTTCAGGGGGGTGTATTCCTGAAAGGCTTTTAGATACAACCATAGACTATAAAGAGCTTACTAAAACAGGTGCTATAATGGGTTCAGGCGGAATGGTTGTAATGGATGAAACCACCTGTATGGTTGATATGGCAAGATTTTTCTTGGATTTTACATGCAGAGAGTCCTGTGGAAAATGCATACATTGTAGAATAGGCAATAAGAGAATGCTTGAGATATTAGAGAGGATTGTAAGAGGGGAAGGAAGAGAAGGGGATATAGAGCTTCTAGAAGATCTTTCTATAAAGATAAAGGAAGGCTCTTTATGTGGTCTTGGTCAAACTGCTCCTAATCCTGTTTTGACAACTATTAGATATTTTAGAGATGAATACGAAGCTCATATAAAGGAAAAAAGATGTCCATCAAAGAACTGCACTGCCTTGCTCACTTATTCCATAAATGATAATTGTACAGGGTGCTCTCTTTGTTCTAAAAAATGCCCTGTAGGTGCTATAGAGGGTAAGCTTAAGGAAAAATTTAATATAGATAGTGAAAAGTGCATTAAGTGCAATAAATGTTTTACAGTTTGCAGATTTAATGCTGTAGAAGTGAATTAGGAGGTGCAATTTTGGGAAACATCAATGTAAATATAAATGGATATGAACTTACTGCCTATCAAGGTGAAACTGTATTAGATGTAGCAAAGAGAAATAAAATAGATATACCTACGCTTTGCAATGATAAAAGAGTGCTTCCATATGGTTCCTGTGGTCTATGCATAGTTGAAATCGAAGGGAATCCAAAGCTTGCAAGAGCTTGCGCTACAGAGATAGCAAATGGAATGATAATAAAGACAAATACAGAAAAAGTAAAAGCATCAAGAAGGCTTGCCCTTGAACTTTTGCTTTCAGATCATAAAGGAGATTGCAGACCTCCTTGCACTTTAGCATGTCCTGGTCAGACCGATTGCCAAGAATACGTAGGGCTTATTGCAAATAAAGAATATATAGAAGCTACTAAGGTTATAAAGAGTAAATTGCCTCTGCCATCTTCCATAGGAAGGGTATGCCCTCATCCTTGCGAAACATCCTGCAGGAGAAAGAATGTTGAGGAAGCTATATCCATATGCAGATTAAAGGCTTTTGCTGCAGACCACGATTTGTTTAGTGAAAATCCATATATACCAGAATTTAAGGATAGGATAAAAAAACAAGTTGCAATCATAGGAGGAGGTCCTGGAGGTCTATCTGCTGCTTATTATTTAATACAAAATGTTGAAAATGTCACAATCTATGACGCAATGCCTAAGATGGGCGGAATGCTCCGCTATGGAATACCAGAGTATCGCCTTCCTAAAGAGATCGTAGATAGGGAAGCTTCCATAATAGAAAAGATGGGCGTTAAGTTTATAAACAATATAAAGGTTGGAGAGGATGTAACCTTCAGCCATATAAAAGATAGCTATGATGCTGTGATAATATGCATAGGCGCTTGGGAGAGCGTTCCTTTAGGCTGCAAGGGTGAAGATATTAAAGGCGTCATTGGAGGAATAGACTTTTTAAGGCATGTTGCATTAAATGAAGAGTTAGAGACTGATATAAGGAATAAAAAAGTTGCAGTTGTAGGCGGTGGGAATACAGCAATGGATGCTTGCAGAACTGCTGTAAGAATTGGAGCATCAGAAGTCTATAATATTTATAGAAGAACAAGGGAAGAGATGCCAGCGGAAGAGATTGAAAAGGTTGAAGCTGAAGAAGAAGGAGTTATTTTTAAGTTTTTAACAAATCCTATTGAAGTAATAGAAGAGGATGGAAAGGTAGCTAAAGTGAGGCTTCAAAAGATGGAGCTTGGGGAGCCTGATGAAAGTGGCAGAAGAAGGCCTGTTGAGATTAAAGGTGCTGAAGAGATTTTAGATGTAGATTGTGTTGTAATGGCAATAGGTCAGAGGGTAAATCCAAAAGGCTTTGAAGGAGTGACTCTTACAAGAAGAAATACTATCTTAGCTGATGAAGGAACATTTAAGACTAATTTTGAAAATGTATTTGCAGTAGGAGATGCTACAAATAAGGGAGCAGATATTGCAATAGCTGCAATTGGAGAAGGAAAAAGAGCTTATGAGGTTATCTTGGGCTATTTAAAAGGTGAGGAAGTTCCTTATAAAAAGCCTTATGTTGTAGAGAGAAAGAATATGACAGCTGCAGATTTTGAAGAGTATGAAAAATCAAGCAGAAAGAAATTATCCCATCTTTTGCCCAAGGAGAGAAAAACTAACTTTAAAGAAGTGACATTTAATTATAATGAACAATATGCCATTGAAGAGTCTTTAAGGTGCTTAGAATGCGGATGTGCAGATTATTATGAATGTAAGCTCATAAAGTATGCAAATGAATATGATGTAAAACCTGAAAAATTAGAGGGAGAAATCCTGTCTGAAAAGGAAGATAAAGCTTCCCATCCATTTATAACTGTAAATCCTGAAAAATGCATACTCTGTGGACTATGTGTGAGAGTTTGTGATGAGGTTATGGGAGTTACTGCACTTGGTCTATACGATAGAGGATTTGAAGCATCAGTAAAACCAGAGCTTAAGAAAAAGCTTAAAGATACAGATTGTGTATCTTGTGGACAGTGTGTAAACTTATGCCCTACAGGTGCTCTAACTGAGAAGCTCTTTATAAATAAATCTGTGCCTGTAAAGGAAACCTTTGTAGATGATGTATGTGGATTTTGCAGTGTTGGATGTGAAAATAAATATGCTTTAAGAGGAGACCATATATTTAGGAGCATTCCTAAAGGAGAGGAAGGGCTTTTGTGCGTTAAAGGACGATTTGGATTTAAAGATATTTATGAAAATAGGATAGTATCGCCATATATCAATAAGGAAGGAAAGCTTTTAGAGACAAACTTTAAGGATGCTTATACTTTAATTGCTAAAAAAATTCAAGAGGTTTATACCAATTATGGTAAGGATTCATTAGCAGTTTCCATAAGCGATAAATATACAAATGAGGAGATATATCTCATTAAAAAATATGCTGAGGATGTTATAAAGACTAAAAATATCTATAGTTTTAATTTAAGAAAGAGCGGAATGAAAGAAGTGCTTGGTTTTAGCGATTCTCCAAATACCTTTGACGAGCTAAATGGCGCAAATTTAATAGTATTATTTGGATCAAATATAATGAAAGATCACACCGTTGCAGCTATTAAGGTAAGAGATGCAGTTAAAAATGGTGCAAAGCTTGTGACTGTAAATCCATTTGAATCAAAATTAGATGAGATTGCAGAAGCTGCAATTAGAGTAGAGAATGATTTAAGCTTTTTAAAACAACTAGCAAAGGCTTTGATAGATTTAGGTGCAGAGCCTAAAAACTCAAAGGGCTTTGAAGAATTTAAAGAGGGCTTAAAGGATGTAGCAAAAGGAGAAGATGCTGTAAAACTTGCAGATATGTATTTAAAAGCTAAAAAGGCTATTATAATATTCGATGAAAAATATGTATCATTTGAAGCATCAAAGCTTTTAGCAGAAATAGCTCTTATTTCAGGGCATATTGGAAAACCTAGAGAAGGCATAGTATCTCTTAAGCAAAATAACAATACACAAGGGCTTATCCATATGGGAGTAAATGAAGATGGAGAAGAATTAATAAAGAAGATTGAAAACGGAGATATAAAGGGGCTTCTTATATTCGGAGAAGATGTTTTAGATGTTGATTTATCTAAGGTTAAAAGTGTAATAGTATTTGATGGTCATATGACCGATACCTGTAAAAAGGCAGAGATAGTGATGCCATTTAACTTAAATTTTGAAGGGGAAGGTACTTATACAAATACCGATAGGAAGGTTCGAAAGGTAAATAGAATTCTACCTTCAAGAGTTGGTATTTCAAATTACGATATTATAAATAATTTAGCTTTAGCATCTCAAGTTAAGCTTCAAAATGCAACTTTTGAATCTTTGTTAAGTGAAATAAGCTTAAAGGTTGATGGATATAAAAATGTTAAGGCCTTTTTAGGAGAATTTGATATAGCTAGAATACCTGTAGGAGAAAGTCCAGTTTTACAGAATAAAAAGGCAGAATTCTTTAAAGCAGAAGATGGATCTGCATTTTGTGAAACTCAAAATACAAACTATATTTATAGAAGGTTTATGGAATATTTGAAAAAAGAAGGCTTGCTTAGAGAAAAATAGCTAGAAGGCTTTTATTAAAGATAATTTTAAAATTAAAAAAATCCAGATGTGAAAAAAATATCATATCTGGATTTTTATGTACCATTAAATCAATTTTTCAATATGCTCTGCAATTTCAGTAGGCTTGCGGACAGGAGCAAATCTTTCAACTACATTTCCATTTTTATCCACTAAAAACTTTGTAAAATTCCATTTGATATCATTACCAAGGAATTTTTGACCGATTTTGCTTAAACGCTCTCTAAAATTTAAATTTTCTTCATCTTCTCTTTCAGCAGCTGCTTGTTCTTTTAAATAAACAAATAGAGGAGAAGCATTTTTACCGTTTACATCAATTTTACTAAATGTTTTAAATTTTGTTCCAAAGTTTAATTCACAAAAAGATTTAATCTCAGCGTCTGTTCCTGGTGCTTGATTAAGAAACTGGTTACATGGAAAATCTAAAATTTCAAAACCCTTATCAGAATATTTTTCATATAAATTTTGCAGTTCTCCATACTGCGGTGTAAGACCTCAGTTTGTTGCTGTATTGACAATGAGAAGAACCTTGTCTTTGTAATCACTTAATGAAACTTCATTTCCTTCATTATCTTTTACTTTAAAATCGTAAATAGTCATGTAAGTACTCCTTTAATTTATTTGTAAAAATATGAAAATAATTCAAATTACTTCTTTACATGATTATTATACTAATTGTATGTTTGCTTTTCAAGAAAAAAGCTATCTATCATACTTTATATTTCAATTTAAATAAATATCTCACCTTTTAAATAAAGAGCTGCTTTTCCTGAGATCTTTACCCTGTCTCCACAATTTTCACAATAAAGCTCTCCCTTTCGCTCTGATATTTGATGAGCTATCATCTTATCTTTATTTAATTTTTCAGCCCAAAATGGTATTAAAGTGCTGTGAGCTGAACCTGTGACAGGATCTTCTAATATTCCTAGTTTTGGTGCAAAAAATCTTGAAACAAAGTCTACCTCATTTCCTTTTGCAGTTACTACTACAGATATACCTTCTGGAATTTTATTTACAATATGAAAATTAGGGTTTAGATTTTTAACTTCCTCTTCATTTTTAAGGAGTAAAAGCAAATCCCTGCTAATGTGTGCTTCTAAAATTTCAGAATTTATGCTCTCTCTCATTAAAGGTGTAATCTCAATTTTTGCAGGTTTTCGTGAAGGAAAATCTAGTTCATAAAGATCATCTTTTTTCTTTACACTTAAGGTTCCGCTTTTAGTATTAAAGTTCATGATTTCAATATCTTTATCTATAAAATTAGAAATTATATAAGCAGTACCTAAGGTTGCATGTCCACATAAGTCTATCTCGCTCTTTGGTGTAAACCATCTTAAATCATAATCCATATCATTTTTTACCAAAAAAGCAGTTTCAGATAGATTATTTTCTGAAGCTATGCTTTGCATTAAGCAATCATCTAACCATTTATCCAAAATACAAACTCCTGCAGGGTTTCCTGAAAACAATTTACTTGTAAATGCATCAACTATGTAATAGTTCATTTTATCCCTCCTATTTAAAATATAAATTAGCCAAATTAATTTTATTCTATAGGTGAGAGTAAAAAATGTAAAGATAGGAATTAAGGTATTTTAAAATTAACATTTTGCATTAAGGTTTACATATATATGCAATTAATGTAAACTAAGATTGTACATATAAAAAGGGGAGAGATTTTAATGATTAATTTTAAAAAAACAAGCTTTTTTCTTTTTGTCTTGTTATCTGTAACATGTAGTGGCTATGTAAGGGCAGATGCTTCTAATAAAGTTTTGGTAAATTCAGTTTGTACTCAAAAGAAGACTGTTAAAGTTGAAGTAAAGACTTCAGCAAATAGGTTATGCTATTTAGTTTGTACTGTTAAAGATCCTGGAAAAGGTGAGAGCATAAAAGAACCAATAAAGCTTGAGAATTTGCCTGAAGTTTATACAAAAGAGATGGCGGTTAAAAATGGTGATTATGTAAATATTCATGGTATGGAAATACATAATCAAAGTGCTTTAGATGACTTTATACAAAAGGTATCTAAAAAGCAGGATGCTTTTTTAAGAAGGCTCATTTTTACTATTGAAGGGGACCCTATAATTACAGACTTTTTATATAAAAATGGCATGTTTACAGTGACAACTGACATGTCACGCGATAAATTTGGCGGAGGTGCTGATTCTATCACATCAAAGAGCTATAAGAACTTAGTCACATATAAAGATGAAGAAGGTAAAACTTATTACTATATAACTAATTTAACTAATATAACAAAAGAAGATTTAAATGCTGGTATTGATGCCGAGCTTATTAACTATTAACTAATAGAAGGCCTCCTGTTTTGGAGGCTCTTTTAATTTTACTATATGATGTAAATATCATATTAAAATTAAAATTTCTGTTTTAAGTTTATAATTTTTAGTGGTATAATTGATAGAATTATTTGAAGTTTCAAGAATATAATCTGTTATAATATAGATATAAGAATCTTAGAGGTGATAGTTATGATTAGATTAGAAACTAAAAGACTGATACTGCATGATGATCCAATTAAATTACCATGGGAAGAGGGTTTTTTAGATTTTTACAGAACTATTGTAGAAGAGTTCCGTGATGAAAATTATACTGAGGAAATATTGAAGAAGAAAGTATTATTTTATTATGGTCTTAAATGTGATGAGCTTGGAAAATACTTTGGTATATTTAACATAATACTTAAAGAGGATAATAGGTTTATTGGATGGTGCAGATTTTTGCCACGATATTTGACTACAAACGAAACATGGATAGTAAACACTCAAGGTGATAGAGCAAAATGGCCAGCTTCAACTAATATAGAGATAGAATGGAATATATCCAAAAAATATCAAGGTATGGGTTTTGCTACAGAAGCCGCTAAAGCTGTAATAGACTACGGATTTAAAACACTAAATTTGAGCAAGATTATAGCTGTAACAGATATAAACAATATTCCATCCATGAAGATAATGGAAGGTCTTGGAATGCATATAAAGATTGCACCTAACTCTTCACGGGCTTATGGGGTAGTTTATAATAGTAAATATTGATAAGCTTATGGCATAGTAGAGGATTGCATGTTTACAGCAAAAATTAAAGCTTTGTATTTATTTTATATAATCGTGTATTTTTTTATGTTAATCAACATATGGTCATTTATGATTTCTAAAATAACATATTTGATCATAAGCATCACTAAAAGTAGTGACTTGGGCAATATGTACTCTATATATATAGCAACAGGGATTTTAATAGTAATCCCACTTTCTGTGTTGTTTGCTACGATTTTATTTAAAACAGTTAAGAAGAGTGAGAAGAGAATACAAGATGACACTAGTAACAAGTTTAAGTATTATGCAGTATATTTTATAAATATACTCATATTAATATTATTTTTTAATTTCTTGTGGATTGAAATATCCAGAATATTAGCTTATGATTTTGATATTTTTAATGTATTTATATATTTTCTAGGAACATACATTATAATTCCATTATGCTCTGTTTTAGTGTGTGTTTTAAGCTTTAAACTTATTGTAGACGAATATTTCCCCAAGGAATGACAATTTATTTATTTTTTTAAATATGATATAATATAAATAATAATTAACAATATTTGTCTAATAATTATTTATATTTATTAGGAGGATTACAATGAAAGCATTATTCCACATTGGCTTAGATATTGGATCAACTACAGTAAAGATAGTTGCACTTAATTCTTTTGATGAGATCATTTATAGTGATTATAAAAGGCATTTTTCTGACATAAAATCTACCATTGTAGATGTAATAGAAAGAACATATGAAAAATTAGGAGAAAAGGATATTACCATATCCATAACTGGATCTGGAGGACTTTTAGTTTCAAAATGGCTGGGAATTAAGTTTAACCAAGAGGTAATATCCTGTACAAGAACTATTGAGAGATTTATTCCAGATACAGATGTTGCCATTGAGCTTGGGGGAGAAGATGCTAAGATAACATTTTTTGACAAAGGAATAGAGCAGAGGATGAATGGGACCTGTGCAGGAGGTACAGGTGCATTTATAGATCAAATGGCATCTTTACTTAAAACCGATGCAAGTGGCATCAATGAACTTGCAAAAAACTATAAGGTGATTTATCCAATTGCAGCAAGATGTGGAGTTTTTGCTAAAACAGATGTGCAGCCGCTTTTAAATGAGGGTGCTGCAAAAGAAGATATAGCTGCATCTGTGTTTCAAGCTGTGGTTACTCAGACAATAAGCGGCTTAGCATGTGGAAAGATTATTAAAGGTAGGGTTGCTTTTTTAGGAGGCCCTCTTTATTTTTTATCAGAGCTTAGAAAGCGATTTACTGAAACCTTAAAGCTTGATAAAAAATCATCTTATTTTCCTTCTAACTCTCAGCTCTATGTTGCTATGGGAGCTGCAATACTATCAAAAGAAGAAAGAAGCATAAGTTTTTCTGAAATAATAAATAAGCTGCCTAAATTGAGTGAATCTTATGAAACAGAGATCAACAGATTAAGACCTCTCTTTAAAGATGAAGAGGAACACAAAGAATTTAAAAAGATGCATGAGGGTCATAAAGTTAAGAGAAGAGATATCTCTTCCTTTGAAGGGAATGCGTTTTTAGGAATAGATGTAGGTTCAACCACCACTAAAGCTGTACTTTCAGATGATGAAGGAAGTCTTTTGTATTCATACTATGGAAGCAATAAAGGAAATCCCCTTGAATCAGTTAAGGATATATTGAAGGATTTATACAATAAAATTACTGATAAAATAAAGATTGTAAATTCTTGTGTGACAGGCTACGGGGAAGCTTTAGTAAAGAGCGCCATTAAAGTGGATATAGGAGAGGTTGAAACTGTAGCTCACTATAAGGCTGCTAATAAGTTTTTAGAAGGCGTGGAATTCATATTAGATATCGGCGGTCAGGATATGAAATGCCTTAGAATAAAAAATGGTGTCATAGATAGCATCATGTTAAATGAGGCATGTTCATCAGGTTGCGGGTCTTTCATAGAGACATTTGCAAATTCTCTTGAAATCCCTATAGAAGATTTTGCAAAAAGAGCTTTAGATGCAAAAAATCCTGTGGATTTAGGCACAAGGTGTACAGTATTTATGAATTCAAGGGTAAAGCAAGCACAAAAAGAAGGTGCAGAAGTCTCTGATATCTCAGCAGGATTATCCTATTCAGTTATAAAAAATGCCCTTTATAAGGTTATAAAGATAAGAAATAAAGAAGAGATGGGAAAGAAGATAATCCTTCAAGGGGGAACCTTTTATAACGATGCTGTTCTTCGTGCTTTTGAGATTGTTTCAGATCGGCAGGCTGTAAGACCAGATATTGCAGGGCTTATGGGAGCATATGGTGCTTCTATTATAGCAAAAGAAAGATGGCAAAACGAAGAATCTACCCTACTAGGAAAAGAAGAGGTATATAAATTTACTTCTACATCTAAAATGACAAGATGCGGACTTTGTACAAATAATTGCCTCCTTACTGTAAATAATTTTAATGATGGTAGAAGCTTTATATCAGGTAATAGATGCGAAAGAGGAGCAGGGATTGAAAGAAATAAAGAGGATGAAGTTCCTAATTTATATAAATATAAGCTTAAGACCATATTTAACTATCCACCTTTAAAAAGGGAAGATGCTAAAAGAGGGACTGTAGGGATTCCAAGGGTCTTAAATATTTATGAGAATTATCCAATGTGGGCTGTGTTTTTTAAAGAATTAGGATTTAGAGTGGAACTTTCACCTTTTTCATCTAAGGCTATATATGAAAAAGGAATAGAAACTATACCTTCTGAATCTGCATGTTATCCTGCAAAACTCGTTCATGGCCATGTAATGTGGCTAATTGAAAAAAATGTTGATTTTATATTTTATCCTTGTATTCCATATGAAAAAAAAGAACAAGAAGGGGCTCAGAATAATTATAATTGCCCTATTGTTACATCTTATTCCGAGGTTATAAAGAATAATATGGATGCTATTAGGGAAAAAAATATAAAATTTAAAAATCCATTTTTGCCCCTAAACAATAAGGATAGGCTTATAAAAAGATTATATGAAGAATTAAAAGATTTAAATATTTCTCTTAGTGAAATAAAGAATGCTATGAATAAAGCTTGGGATGAATCTTTAAAGGTAAGGCAGGATATACGAAGAAAAGGAGAGGAAGTTATAGAGTATCTTAATAAAACTTCTAAAAAGGGAATTGTTTTATCTGGGAGACCTTACCACATAGATCCTGAAATAAATCATGGAATACCAGAATTAATAACTTCCTATGGTATTGCTGTTCTTACAGAAGATTCCATCGATCATTTAGGAAAGGTTGAGAGACCTCTCAATGTTTTAGATCAATGGACATATCATTCAAGGCTCTATGCAGCTGCTCATTATGTTAGGGAAACAGCTAATTTAGATATAATACAGCTTAATTCCTTTGGATGTGGATTAGATGCTGTTGTATCAGATCAGATGCAGGAGATTTTAACAAACTATGATAAGATATATACCCTTTTGAAGATAGATGAGGGAAGCAATTTAGGTGCAGTTAAAATAAGGATAAGATCTCTAAAAGCAGCCTTTGAGGAGAGGGATAAGATAAATTTTGTACCCATAAGAAAGAGAGAACCTATAGGCAGGAATGTATTTACCAAAGAGATGAGAAAAACTCATACAATATTGGCCTCTCAAATGGCACCTATGCAGTTTGAGTTTTTAGAAACTGCCTTTAGAGCAAGTGGTTATAATCTTGAGCTTTTAACTAATGAAGATACGGAATGTATTGAAGAAGGTCTTAAATATGTAAACAATGATGCTTGCTATCCAAGTATAATAACTATTGGACAGGTGGTAACTGCATTAAAATCTGGAAAGTATGATTTAAATAATACCTCTGTCATAATGTCTCAAACAGGGGGAGGGTGCAGGGCCTCAAATTACATCGGCTTTTTAAGAAAGGCTCTAAAAGATGCAGGTTTTTCACATATACCTGTTGTATCATTAAGTGCAAATGGTATTGAAAAAAATCCAGGCTTTAAATTAACTCCAAGGTTTCTTCACAAGGCAATTATGGGATTAGTATATGGTGACCTTTTTATGAAGGTGCTGTTAAGGGTTAGGCCTTATGAATTGATGCCTGGCTCTTCCAATCTTCTATATAGGAAATGGGCAGAGAAAGTAAAGGATAATGTTTGTGATGGAAATTTTAGTACATTTAGAAAAAATATAAGAGAGATAGTTCAAGATTTTGATGAAATTGAAATAAGAAATATCGTAAAGCCTAGGGTAGGTGTTGTAGGAGAGATACTTGTAAAATTTCACCCTCTTGCAAATAACAATGTAGTGTCCATCATAGAAGAAGAAGGTGCAGAAGCTGTTGTACCAGATTTATTAGACTTTCTTCTATATTGTGCTTTTGGTACAAATTTTAAATATACTCATCTTTCTGGAAGCTATAAAGGAATGATCTTAGGAAATTTAGCAATAAGGGCTATGGAATATTATAGAAAGGCTATGAAAGATGCTCTAAAAAATAGCAAGAGATTTATTTCTCCAATATCTATTGAAGAAAAAGCAAAAGGTGCAGAATCAATCCTATCTGTTGGAAACCAAACAGGGGAAGGCTGGTTCTTAACTGGTGAGATGGTGGACTTGATTCATGAAGGTGTACCTAACATAATATGCGCTCAACCATTTGCATGCCTTCCAAATCATGTAACTGGAAAAGGGGTTATCAAAGAATTAAGGAGGATATATCCTCAATCAAATATAGTTGCCATAGATTACGATCCTGGTGCATCAGAGGTAAATCAGCTTAATAGAATAAAGCTCATGCTATCTATGGCATTTAAAAATCAAAATAGTAATTTGACAAAAGAGATTAAAAATTTGTGGATAATTTAATGAACAATTTTTTATATAGGCTCATAATATGTATTAGGACGGTTAGTCTTAATTAAAACAAAAGATAAAAATTGGATTGCAGAAGATAAAGGTTAATGCTATGCAAATGATGCATATTGTCCTTGCAGATTAAAACAAGAAGGATATACTGGAATTAATAAACCAAATTAATAAACTAATAAATAAATATTTGCATGAAACTGTAAATACAACAAGAAACACTTAAGATACAACAGCAAAATGTCCAAGAAATTTCCATTTAAGTTATACTGAAAGTTTAGGGCAATTAAAGAACATTGTAAAAGTAAATCTTAAAAACTAGTTATGAATATTTTCAATTGAAGATTAAATTTATACAATATGATATAAAAGCTATAGCTTTAAAATAAAATTTTAAAATGAATGCAATGCTTTATGATAAAAATATAAACTTCATAGAATACAAAGAATGTAAAAAATATATGTAATAATCCTATAAAAAAGAAGCTTTCACTCGGGATACCCTTGTGAAAGCTTTTTTTATATAAAGTTTAAGCAATCCTTATTGATCTTATAAATAACATCTTTTCTTTCTACAATTATATTTATCTTATCCTTTACATCTTCATCTTTTAAAAGAAGATGTAAAAGTTCTTTTGTTCCATTTATGACTGTTGGAAATCCAACACTTTTAAGCATTGAAAAGTCACCAGAGGTGTCGCCATAAGCATAACTTTTTGAAAGATCTATATCATATATTTTAGAAAATTTATGAATAGCTTTTAATTTATTTATGCTATTCCACATAGGCTCTATTTCACCTGTATATATATTATTTTCATCTGTTAAATAATTTGAGCCAATGAAGCTGTGGAAACCATGCTTTAAGCTCATTTCATATACAAGCTCTTGAGGGCTTCCTGATATGGTAAAAGTCATGTGACCTAAAGATTTATGCCAATTAATTCTATCCCTTGTGAATACATATACTTTGTCACCTTTTTGTTCAACTACTTTTTTTGCGATAAATTCAACCTGTACCTTATTCATTCCCTTGATTGCATTTGCATAAATATCTGCCATTTTGATGAGATAGTTATCATAATTTCCAACTCTTTTATCATATCTTTCATATAGAGGTTTAACTTCTGAATGCCATATAGATTCATCTAAGATGTCATAGCGTATTAATTTTTTAAATATTTCTTTTATTAGACCTTCTCTATAGAGAGTTCCGTCTATATCGAAGAAAGCACCTATTTTCATAATTTCACCTCTTTTATGGATTTTATATCATTATACACAATTTTTAATTGACTAAACAGAGTTTCGAGTTTCGTTCTTTTAAAAAATTTTAAAAAATATTGACAAAATGAGAGGTTGTTTATATAATAAACATATGAACACTTATTCATATGAACATATTTAGGAGGATTAAAATGGAAGAAAATAATATAGATATCTGTAGCTGCTTAACCATACATTACGACACAGTTGATAAAGTTAAGGAACATATACCACAAGAAGAACTTCTATATGATTTGTCAGATCTTTTTAAAGTTTTCGGAGACACTACAAGGATAAAAATAATATGCGTTTTATTTGAATCAGAAATGTGTGTTTGCGATATTGCTGCAGCATTGAATATGACACAATCAGCCATTTCTCATCAGCTTAGGGTGTTAAAACAGGCAAGGCTTGTTAAATATAGAAAAGAAGGAAAGGTAGTTTATTATTCTCTTGAAGATGATCATGTTAAAAGGATATTCGATCAAGGTTTGCTCCATATATCAGAAAAAAGTAATAAGTAAAGAGGTAGAGTTATGTCGAATGATGTTAAAAGAGCCACTAGTGCCAGTATTATTGGCAAAACCAAGATTTTAGATAGTAGTGTTAGTAGTGTTAAAAAAGAATTTATATTAGAAGGTTTACATTGTGCAAATTGTGCTGCTAAAATCGAAAGAGAATCACAAAAGATTCAATGGGTAAAATCTGCAGTGCTAGATTTTGTTTCAAGCAAGCTTATATTGGAAATAGACAGCTTATCAAAACAGCATATCACCATGGAAAAGGTTAAGGAAATAGTAAAGAGGATTGAACCAGATGTTAAAGTCTTAGATAGTCATGATGTGAATTTAAGATCAAAACACGAAGAAGATGTGCATGGTCATGAACATGAACATACCCACAAAGAAGGTAATGAAAAGGAGCTTATAAGGTTAGGAATTGGAGCTTTAGTATTTTTTGTAGCTACTTTTATAAAGTTTCCATTTGAAGTTGAGCTACTGCTTTACTTAATAAGTTACTTTCTTGTAGGAGGAGAAGTAGCTTTAAAGGCTTTAAAGAATATTTCAAGAGGACAAGTATTTGATGAGAATTTTCTGATGGGTATAGCTACTATAGGCGCTTTTATCATTGGTGAGTTTGCAGAAGGTGTAGCTGTTATGTTATTTTATCAAGCTGGTGAAATGCTTCAAGATATGGCAGTTAAGCGCTCAAGAAGATCTATTGCAGAGCTCATGGATATAAGACCAGATTTTGCAAATTTAAAGATAGGTCATGAGATAAAAAAAGTAACACCAGAAGAGATATCTATTGGTAATATAATAGTTGTGAAGCCTGGTGAAAGAATTCCTCTAGATGGAAAAATACTAGAAGGAAACTCCATGATAGATACCTCTATGTTAACTGGCGAATCTCTTCCAAAAGAGGTAGGTCCTTCAGATGATGTATTAGCAGGTTCAATAAATAAGAATGGTCTTTTAGAAATAAAAGTAGAAAAGGAATTTGGAGATTCTACTGTTGCTAAAATACTAGACTTAGTTCAAAATGCCAGCAGCAAAAAAGCACCTACAGAAAATTTTATAACAAAATTTGCTAAATATTATACACCAGTAGTAGTAATCTCTGCCTTCATCATGGCAATACTGCCACCTCTATTTATTGAGGGAGCAACATTTCAAGAGTGGATATATAAAGCTTTATCATTCCTAGTGGTATCTTGTCCATGTGCTCTTGTGATATCCATACCTCTTGGATTCTTTGGTGGTATAGGTGGAGCTTCTAAAAGAGGAATACTTGTTAAAGGCGGTAATTATCTTGAGGCATTGAAAAATGTTGAGGTTGTGGTTTTTGATAAGACTGGAACTTTGACAAAGGGAGTATTTAAGGTGACTAAGATAAAACCTGAAAATAACAAGGTGTCAGAGGATAAGCTTTTATATTATGCAGCTTATGCTGAGAGCTTCTCAAATCACCCCATAGCTACATCTATATTAAATGCTTATGGCAAGACAGTTAATAAAAATTTAGTTAAAAAATATGAAGAAATACAAGGGTATGGGATTAAGGTTATTGTAGATGGGAATGAAATATTAGCTGGAAACTATAAACTCATGGATAGAGAAAATATACCATATTCATCAAAGGATGTGATTGGTACTGTAGTACACCTTGCATTGAACAAGCAGTATATTGGATATATAGTAATCTCTGATGAGATAAAGCCTGATTCTAAAGATACAATAAGTTCCCTAAAGTCAATTGGTGTAAATAAAACTGTCATGCTTACAGGAGATAATAAGATCATAGCAAATAAGGTAAAAGCACAATTAGGTATAGATGAAGTTTATGCAGAGCTATTGCCAGATCAGAAGGTTGAAAAGTTAGAATTATTGGATAAAGAAAAGACAGCTAAAGGTAAACTGGTATTTGTAGGTGATGGAATAAATGATGCTCCAGTACTTGCAAGGGCAGATATTGGAATAGCTATGGGTGGGGTTGGATCCGATGCTGCTATTGAAGCTGCAGATATAGTAATAATGACAGATGAACCTTCTAAAATTCCACTTGCTATAAAGATTGCAAAAAAGACAAGAAATATAGTTATGCAAAATATAGTTATCGCTTTAAGTGTAAAGGCTGTAATATTGGTTTTAGTAGCATTAGGGATGGGTACAATGTGGGAAGCTGTTTTTGGAGATGTAGGAGTTGCACTAATTGCAGTGTTGAATTCTATGAGAGCTATGAAAACACCTTAAGAACTTAAAAGTTCTAAAAAAAGAACTTTTTGGTTCTTTTTTTATATAATATTTTGCTGATAGTGGAAATAATAATATAAATTCTTTTTAAAAATCTTGGAGGTACATATGATAAAAGATATACATAGAATTGTATTTTTAAGCTTAGTTTTCATAAATTTTACATCTTGTTTTCACACGAAGGCAACATCTTCAGAGGATTTAATAAAAACTAGCGAGGTATTATCAGAGTCTTCTATAAATTCAGAGAACACAACCATAATTTTAGAAAATACAACTGAGAGAATAGAAGAAGTCATAAGTGATGAAGATAGAGATAATATAAATAAAATGAATGATGCTTTTAATAAAATTCCATTTAAATGTTCAATAAATGATTTAAGATCTCTTCTTGGAGATGAATCGTCTAGTGGTGAAGTAATAGGTGGAAGTAATTATACTTGGAATTTTGGCGAAAAATATAAAATAACTTGTGAGTTTGGTTATATTGGTCTTTATAAAAAGTATAAAGACTTTGATAAAAATGCCATACCTAAAGTAAGAGAAGACAAAATAGAAGCATTAAAGAAGGTTTCTTTTTCTAAAAACACTGCAGAAAATATACTAGGGGAAGGGTTTTTATATGTAGATATGATAGGAGGTCATGGAGCAGAGAAAAGCGATACGAAAAAATATTTATATAGATCTTATCTAGATGACAAGATTTATATAATGGATTACTATCATGAATCTTGCATAGGTGGTATTATGGAATTTAATAAATAAGTTTTGTAGGATTTTAAAAAGAGATTTTAAATGCTTAGGAGCATTAGTATATTGACATCAAAAAAAATATATGTAAATATTAATTCATAAAAGCTTAAGGTGATGTTATGGTTATAGGAGTTTGCAAGTTTAATCTTTATTTAGAAGAATCCTTTTCTTTAAAGGATAAAAGGCATGTGGTAAAGAGTCTAATAGAGAGATTAAGAAATAGGTTTAATATTTCTTGTGCAGAAACAGATTTAAATGATGTTTGGAAAAATGCTGAGGTATCTGTAGTATGTGTTTCAAATGATTCTTCTAATGTTGACAGCATACTTTCAAAAGTTATAAATTTTGTAGAAAATGATGGGAGATTCATTGTTGAGGATTATACCACTGAAAAAATATATTAAAATTATTTGAGGTTTTATATGAATGATGATAAATTGCTTGGAATATTAGGAGGACTTGGTCCTCTTGCTACTATGCACCTTTGTGAATTAATAATAAATAGAACCCGTGCAGAGAAAGACCAAGATCATATCAATATGATAATCTTTAATCATGCAACTATACCAGATCGTACAAATTATATTTTAAAAAAGAGCAAAGAAAATCCTCTTTTTCCTATGAAAGATGATGCTATAAAGCTTGAAAGATTAGGAGCAAGTTTGATTGCAATTCCATGTAATACTGCTCACTATTTTTATGATGATATTAAAAAAGAAGTGAATATTCCAATAGTGCATATGATTGAAGAGACTATAAAGTATGTTAAGCTTAAGAATGTTGATAAAGTTGGAATTTTAGCTACCACAGGAACCATTGAAACAGAATTATATCAAAAAGCATGTGAAAAATATAATATAAATTGGGAAGTGCCCTGTAAGGACCATCAGCTAGATGTGATGCATATAATTTATGATTGTGTTAAAGCTGGTAAAAAAGTGGATATGGATATATTTAATAAAATAATAAAAGAGCTTAAGACAAAAGAATGTAGCAGAATTATTTTAGGATGCACAGAACTTTCTATATTAAGAAGCTGTGAAAATTTAGATGACTTTTATATAGACCCTATGGAAATTGTAGCAGATATATGCGTTGAATTTTGTACAAGAAATAGCCTATAAAATGGCTTATTGCAGAGCTAGCTTTTTAAGCAGTCTTTGCAATAAGCCCATTTTTAATTAAACTTATCTAATATTTCCACATATCCTTTGCTTCCATTAACTCTTATAGTATCACCGTCTTTTATAAGTTTTGTGGCATTATCTACTCCAACAACAGCAGGAAGCCCATATTCTCTTGCAACAACCGCTCCATGGGTCATCATGCCACCAACCTCAGTTACAAGCCCTTTAATAGTTATAAATAATGGTGTCCAGCTTGGATCTGTAAAGCTTGTAATTAAAATATCTCCTTCTTTAATATCAGCATTTTCTAATTTTAAGATTACCCTTGCTCTGCCTTCAATTATACCAGAGGAAACAGCAGTACCGATTAGAGAGCCTTTTGGGAAATTACCTCTATCATATTCGCTTGATATGATCTCACCATCTGATGTCATAACACGAGGGGGAGTGAGTTTTTGAAAATAACTATGCTCTTCTTTTCTTTTATTTATGAGTTCATAATCCACTTTATTTTTTTTGATTGCATTTCTCAATTCGTCATAGGTTAAATAATATATATCATCTATAGTGTTTATCACTTTATTTTGAACTAAATTAGCTGATTCTTTGAGTATCGCTTTTTTAGCTATAAAAAAGTACCACGTTAAGAGATATTTATTAAATTCACGATACCCTGCAAAATTTCTTAAAATGCTGATTGCCTTCTTGGTCTTTTTAACCTTTTTAGCTCCTGAGGGGAGTTTCATAAGGCGGCTTAAAATATCTTTTTCCTTATTTTCATATTCTAAAAGACCTTGTTTGATTTTATTGCTATGCTCATCAGGACCAAAAGCCCTTACATTATTTAATATCATAGGAACAAGTAAAGTAGGTTTTTCACTCCATCGATCCCTTGTGATATCTATTTCAGCAGAGCATCTCATTCCATATTTTTTAAAATAATACTTAATTGTATCACAAGCTAAAGGCCCACCTTCTACTTTAAAAAGTTCATTAAAGAAATTTTCATCATCAGCAAGCTCTAAATATTCTATTACAGCAGGGTATTTTCTTATAACATCTGCAACATCTAAAAGATCAAGACCCATTTCAGAGGTCACATTATTTGATACAGATTGAGAAAGTACATCAGCTATATTTTTTTCATTAAGCCATCTTTCAATGTTTTTGTTTAGCCAATAAGTGGCATAAGCTGCAGCAAATACAACTTGATATCCTTCATACACACCTTTTTGAATTAAATCTATATTTGCAAGTATTAAATCAAATACTTCATCCCCTGATGCTGATTCCATTTTTTTCTCTATATCTCTTACAGCATTCATATTTTTCTTCATAAGCTTGTTTACTATTGATGGATCGTTTTTATTGTAGTTTCTCATGGTTTGAAGACCCCAGGTTAACCACACTTTATTTTCAATGCTAGAAGTTTTTCCATGATATAGATTTTTAATATAATCCTTTTGTTTTGTAAGATTAATAAGGGATTTTTGCATGAGAATATCTACAGTGTCCATGGTTCTTAGAAAGAAACTTCTCATAATGAAAGAATGCATTTCGTGAGATATATCTCCATATAATCTGCCCCCTGCATCATCAAGCCATGTGTTTGTAGTTTTATGAAATATAATCTTAAAAAAGCTTAATCCTAAGGGTTTCATAGCATCTGTCATCATTTGTCTATGGGCAAAGGAATAATATATGCGATTTCCTTCCTTGGCTTTAGGTAGAGGATATAGAGTTGTGATGGGACGACTTTGAACTATATAAAAGTTATGATCATAGAGACACCATTCAATATCCTGAGGATAGGAAAAATGCTCTTCGATCTTTCTTCCGATTTTTTCAAGGGTTAAAATTTCATCATCAGTCAATGCCTGCAAAGCTTTGGTATTAGCTTTAATGCTCTCTTGCCTTGTTCCACCAGTTTCTGTGGGATATATGGCTAGTTTTTTAGAAGAAATCTTTTTATTTACGATTTTACCTTGTTTCACTTTATAAATATCAGCACTTACGAGGCCTGATACTAAGGCTTCACCTAATCCAAAGCTTGCATCTATAGATAACACCTTTCTATTTGAAGTAATGGGGTCTGCTGTAAACATGATTCCTGATACCTCTGAAAATATCATCTTTTGAACAATTACAGATATATAAGCCTTTTTATGATCAAAACCATGTTGAATTCTATATGTAACAGCTCTTTCAGTGTAAAGTGATGCTAAACATTTTTTTATATGACTTAAAATTTCATCTTTGCCTATGATATTTAAGTAAGTATCTTGCTGCCCTGCAAAAGATACTCCCTTCATATCTTCAAAAGTAGCGCTGGATCGTATAGCATAAGCATCTTTTTCACCAAGCTTTAAAATATAGTCTGTAATTTCTTTTTCAATATCCTTTGGAATGACTGTTTTTTCAATTGACATGCGAATTTTACTGCTGATTTCATTTATCTTTTCATTTTCATAAACTTTTACATCAGCTAATTTGTTTATTAATTCATTACATTCCATATTTTGTTCCATGATTTTTTTGTAAACATAAGTAGTGACACAAAAACCATCTGGCACTAAAATTCCTTCTATTTTAGAAAGTTCTACTAAATTAGCGCCTTTTCCACCTACTATTGATACAGCAGCGTTGTTTATTTCATTAAAACTGAGCACATACATAAATACACGCATTCCTTTCATGAAAATCTAAAATAATATAGATAGTATAGAGATTTTTGATTCTTATGACAATAATATATTAAGAAAAATTTTCATAAAATAAGAACTCTAGTAAGCCCAAATACGTGTTTTTAAAGAATGGGATAAAAAAATAGGGAAATTTATGATAAAAATAATTTAAAATAGATTATATTATATTTTAATATATTTAAAGTTATTTTATAATGTTATATATTATAATTTATAATATAGAGTTTTAGACATGATTTTTAGATTTTTAAATTGAATATAAGAAATGCTAAAAGCAGAATGACATACTTCCTCTGTGGGATTTTTCATTCAAAAAAATTTTTTTGAGTGTAGATTCTTATCTGATATTTAGTTTTTTAAAGATTTTAACTTACTTTAATGAATATCTTGTTAGAAGTTATGCTTTAATATCTTATCAAATTTAGTCTCTCTTAGCTTATCTACTAAATCTTTATCTATTAATCCTGCATCTGTATATTCTTTTATCTGTTTTTTATTTACAGATATTTTAAAATAATTATTAGAGCTATCAACTCTTTGTTCCTCTATTGCATGAGTCCTTCTTGCTGAAATTAGAGCTTTAAAGGTTATATCAATAGCGCTTCTTTCGATATCGAGTTTAATTTTAGTTTTAAATGGGGTCATCTTTGAAACTCTATCTAATCTAAGATCCCATGTATCATTTACCATAGTCTTAGCTACAGGGTCAAGTATCCTTCCATATTTAGGATTAGTCAAGATTTTAATCCTCTCCATATCATTTATCTTAGCTTCTCCTAATAGTGCAAGGGCAGCGAGTTG
>JAVBPQ010000016.1:0-18492 GCA_031549525.1 Clostridiaceae bacterium
ATTTACAAAATCAAATTCTATGGAAGAAGCATTTAAAGATGCAGATATAGTTTATCCAAAATCTTGGGCTCCATTTGCTGCTATGGAGAAGAGAACTAACCTTTATGGTGCAGGAGATTTTGATGGAATAAAGGTTCTTGAAAAGGAATTATTAGCTCAAAATGCTAAGTTTAAAAATTGGGAATGCACTGAAGAGATGATGAAATTGACTAAAGATGGAAAAGCTCTTTATATGCATTGCTTACCTGCTGATATTACAGGAGTTAGCTGTAAAGAAGGAGAAGTTTCTGCTAGCGTATTTGATAGGTATAGAATACCTCAATACAAAGAAGCAGGATTTAAACCATATATAATTGCAGCTATGATGTTCTTAGCTAAGGTTAAAAACCCTCAAAAAACTTTGAGTGCACTTTTAGACACAAAGAGATCAAGATTGTTTGAATAAATATTAGTTATGCTTTATCGCTAGAGGTTTCTAGCGATAAAGTGATATATGGATGAATTAGGAGAGAGTAGAGAGTATGAAAAAAAATAAAATAGTTGTAGCACTTGGCGGAAATGCCCTAGGAAATAATGCAGAAGAGCAGAGAGAATTAGTAAAAAATACAGCAAAACCCATTGTTGATTTGATAGAGAATGGAAATATAGTTATAATTGCTCACGGAAATGGTCCACAGGTTGGTATGATTAATCTGGCTATGGAAACGTCTTCGAAATCAGAAGCAAAGACACCTGCAATGCCTTTCCCAGAGTGTGGAGCTATGAGTCAAGGATATATTGGATACCATCTTCAAAATGCAATAAGAGAAGAGCTTTTAAATAGAAATATGAGCATTCCTGTTGCAACAGTGGTGACTCAGGTAGTAGTTGATAAGGATGATACTGCATTTAAAAATCCTACCAAACCAATTGGAAGCTTCTATACTAAAGAAGAGGCAGATGAAATTTCTAAAAAAGGATATGTGATGAAGGAAGATGCAGGAAGAGGTTACAGAAGAGTTGTACCATCTCCAAAGCCTGTAGATGTTGCTGAAAAGGAAACAGTTGAGGCACTTATTGAAAAAGGGCAGATAGTTATTACAGTAGGAGGAGGAGGAATTCCAGTAATTAAGGATGGAAATAAATTAATAGGAGTTCCTGCTGTAATAGATAAGGATTTTGCAAGTGCTAAGCTTGCTGAAATTATAGATGCAGATTATTTAATAATACTTACAGCAGTAGAAAAAGTTGCTATTAATTATGGAAAGCCTGATGTTAAATGGCTTGAGGAATTGACAATTGAAGAAGCAAAAAAATATATAGAGGAAGGGCATTTTGCACCTGGATCTATGCTTCCTAAGGTTCAAGCTGCGATGGGTTTTGCATCATCAAAGGAAGGAAGAAAAGCACTTATTACTTCTCTTGAAAAAGCAGCTGATGGGATTTTGGGAAAAACAGGAACAAGGATAAAAATTTAAAGTATTTTGCTTAAGATGAAGGTGATATATGAATAAGCAATCAAAAATTAAAAAGATGAGCGACGATGATATTAAGCTGATTTATCAAATGGAAGGAAGACCCAGCTTAAAAGTAGCTATTCCGCTAGGCTTGCAACATGTCCTAGCTATGTTTACAGGAAACTTATCGCCAATTTTTGTATTATCTGGAGCACTTGGATTAAATCAAGAGCAATTTTTGCTTTTGATTCAATGTGCTATGTTTGCTTCTGCACTTAGTACTTTAGTACAGCTTTACCCTATCAAAATTGGTAAATTTCAAATTGGTTCAGGACTTCCTATTTTTATGGGTACATCTTTTGGTTTTGTTCCAACGATGGAAAGATTAGCGCCGCAGTATGGGTTAGCAGGGATATTAGGAGGATCTATATTAGGAGCATTCATGGAAATAATTATGGGGATATTTTTAAAACCTTTAAAGAAATATTTCCCTCCTCTTGTAATCGGCTCCGTGCTTGTGACGATAGGAATCAGACTCTTAACAATAGGTATAGAATATTTTGCAGGTGGAAAGAATTCTAGTGATTTTGGTTCATGGCAAAATCTATTTATTGGTTTTACAGTTTTTGTAGTGGTAATAATGCTTCAAAAGTATGGTAAAGGCATGTGGAAAGTATCTTCAATTTTAATTGGTCTCATTGTGGGGTATTTGATCGCTATGCCTTTTGGTAAAATAGATTTTAGTAAAATAATAGAGGCTCCTATATTTGGTTTTCCTATGCCTCTTCAGATCATACCTAAATTTGAATTAGAACCTATTTTGGCTTTTATGGCAGTATATGTTGTGTCTGGTCTTGAAACAATTGGAAATACTTCTGGTATAACTATGGCTGCATTCAATAGAGAGGCTTCTATAAAAGAAACTTCAGGTGCCATCTTAGCAGATGCTATGGGGTCTCAGTTTGCAAATTTATTTAATACATTTCCGAATACAGCTTTTGGTCAAAATGCTGGAATAATAGCCATGACAAAAGTTGTAAACAAATTTTGTATAGCAACAGGTGCTGTAATACTGATGTTATGTGCTTTAATACCTAAAATTGGAGCCGTATTTTCAGCCATACCAAACAGTGTACTTGGTGGTGCAGTGGTAACAGTTTTTGCCATGATTCTTATAAATGGAATTAAGCTTATTAGCAATGCTGGATTTAGTGAAAGAAATATTTTAGTGCTTGGAATTACTTTCGGGTTAGGTTATGGGTTAGGCAGCGTTCCAGCAGCATCAGCTCATCTACCAGCAATTTTACAATATATATTCAAAGATTCTATAGCTTCAGTGTGTTTCTTTGGAATATTAGCCAATATTATATTTCCTCCAGGAGAAAGAGATATATTGCTTGCAAAAAAAGTGGAGCTTGAAGGATAGATCTTAGTGATTTGCTAAGCTAGGAGGCTAAATTATGAGTCAAGGGATTAAAGTATATAAAGGGAACATAATTTTTACAAAAGAACCTGATAGGTTTGAAATATCAGAGAATGGGTATATAGTAGTTGAAGATGGTAAAATAAAAAAAGTAAGCAATGATCTTAAAGAGGAATTTAAAAATTGTGAAATTTATGATTTTGAGGATAAACTCATCATACCAGGATTTGTAGATTTGCATTTGCATGGCCCACAGTTTGAAAATATTGGACTTGGTATGGATAAAGAGCTATTGCCATGGCTTGAGACATATACTTTTCCTGAAGAAGCAAAATTTAAAGATATTAATTATGCAAAAAAAGTATATAAAAATTTAATTAAAGAACTTTGGAAAAATGGAACTACAAGATGTGTAGTTTTTGGCACAATTCATAGAGAAGCTACAGAATTACTGATGGATTTATTTTTAGAAAATGGTTTTGGTGCATATGTTGGAAAAGTAAATATGGATAGAAATTCACAGGATATATTGATTGAAACTACAAAAGAATCTCTGGATGAAACAGAGCTATTTTTAAAAAAATATGATGATAAATTTTTAAAAGTAAGACCTATAATAACCCCAAGGTTTATACCTACTTGTTCTTCAGAGCTTATGAATGGATTGGCAGATTTAGCTAAAAAATATCAGGTGCCTATTCAATCTCATTTATCTGAAAATAAGGGTGAAATTAATTGGGTAAAAGAGCTTCATCCTGAATGCACAGATTATTCATCTGTTTATGCACAATATGATATGTTTGGTTTAGATACTAAAACTGTTATGGCTCATTGTGTTCATAATACTGAAGATGAAATTAAAATGTTAAAAGATAGGGAAGTTTTTGTGGCTCATTGCCCTACATCAAATTTAAATGTATATAGCGGTCTTGCTCCTATTAAAAAATATATGAATCTTTCCATAGATATTGGTCTTGGTTCAGATATATCAGGAGGACATACTCTTTCCATAATGGAGTGTATGGTATCTGCTATACAAACCTCTAAAATGTATAGCGTATATGTGGATAGTCAATTTGGAATGATGTCAACTAGCGAAGCGTTTTATTTAGCAACAAAAGGTGGCGGCAAATTTTTTGGTAATGTAGGAAGTTTTGAAGAAGGATATGATTTTGATGCTCTTATAATAGATGACTCTTCAATTATAGGAATTAAAGAGAAAGATATTGAACAGAGGCTTCAAAAATTTATATATAGTAGCGATTCTTCTTGTATATATAGAAGATTTGCTTTTGGTAAATTATTAAATGAACCAATTTAACTTAATAAAAATTATATTGAGGTGAAATTATGAGCGATTTAATGAGGATGATTCCATTTGAAAAAATGCTAAATTGGGTGATGAAGGAATATGAAACCCAAGGTTCAATTTTTGGAATAAGGAAAGAAAAATTTTATAAAAATAAAAGTGGCACATATATTGAAATGTTTGGTGAGAAATTAAGTTCACCTATAGGACCTGCTGCAGGACCAAATTCACAATTGACACAGAATATTGTGGCAGCTTATCTATCTGGATGCAGATTTATAGAGCTTAAAACTGTTCAAAAGATGGACGGAGAAGAGCTTAGAAAGTGCGTTGCAAAGCCATGTATAAATGCTCAGGATGAGTGCTACAATGTGGAGTGGTCTACAGAGCTTACAGTTCAAGAAGCCTTCAATGAATATGTAAAGGCTTGGTTTTTGCTTCATGTTCTTTCAAAGGAACTAGGCTTAAGTGAAGATAGAGATTTTGCTTTTAATATGAGCGTAGGCTATGATCTTGAAGGAATTAAGCTTCCTAAGATAGATAATTTTATAGAAGGTATGAAAGATGCTAGTAAAACAGATGTCTTTAAAGAGTGCAGTGAGTATTTGTTAAGTAACCTATCAAAGTTTAAGAATGTGACAAAAGAGTATGTTGAAAATATATCCACTTGCATTTGCCCTTCTATCACTTTGTCAACTTTACATGGATGCCCTCCTCAAGAGATAGAGAGGATTGCAAAGTATTTATTAGAGGAAAAACACCTTCATACATTTATAAAGTGCAACCCTACAATGCTTGGATATGAATTTGCAAGAAAGACTTTAAATGAAATGGGATATGATTATATAAGTTTTGATGATCACCATTTTAATAATGACCTTCAGTATAAAGATGCAATACCTATGTTTAAGAGATTAATTGAATTGTCTAAAGGTTTAAATTTAGAATTTGGTGTTAAGCTTACAAATACATTCCCTGTTAATATTGCAAATAATGAATTGCCTGGACAAGAGATGTATATGTCTGGACGCTCATTGTTCCCACTTACTGTTAACCTTGCAAATAAGATTTCAAAGGAATTCGATGGGAAGCTTCCTATATCTTATTCAGGCGGAGCTGATTTCTTTAATATTGATGAGATAGTTAAAATAGGTATACAACCAATTACAATAGCTACCACCATATTAAAGCCAGGTGGATATGAGAGAATAAAACAGCTTGCAGATAAAGTAGAGCCTCTTTTAAAGGGAAAATTTGATAAGGTTGACATAGTAAAGCTTAATGATCTTGCAACATCTGTCACATCAAATAAACATCATTTAAAGGATACGAGAGTTGTAGCATCAAGAAAGACAAAGTCTAAGCTTGATTTATTTGATTGCTTTAAAGCTCCTTGCTCTCAAGGAGGATGCCCTATTTATCAGCAAATACCAGAATATTTAAAACTTGTTAAAGAGAAAAAATATGATGAAGCATTTAAAGTTATAGTAAATGATAATGCATCACCTGCTATAACAGGATCCATATGCAACCATGAGTGCCAAAATAAGTGCACAAGGCTAGATTATGATTCCTCACTTGAGATAAGAAATATGAAAAAAATTGCTTCTATAAATGCTCAAGATAGATATATAGATGAATTAAGACAATCTGATATAGTTACAGATAAAAAAGTATGTGTCATAGGTGCAGGTCCAGCTGGTGTTTCTTGTGCATTTTATTTGAGAAGAAATGGTGTAGATGTTACAGTTTTCGAAAAAAGAGATAAGGCACTTGGAATTGTTAAATATGTCATACCAGAGTTTAGAATCTCTTCAGATATGATAGAAAAGGACTTTAATTTAGCTAAGAAAGCTGGAGTTAATTTCAAATTTAATGCAGATGAGAATTACTCACTTTCAGATTTAAAGAAAGAGTATGATTTTGTTGTTTTAGCTACAGGGGCATGGATGGAAGGAGCTTCTCCTGTTAAAGAAGGGTCTGAAAAAGTTATGGATGCTTTGAAATTCTTAGAAGAATCAAAAGCTAAGGATTGCAAATTATCTTTAGGTAAGACTGTTTCTGTAATTGGAGGCGGAGATGTTGCTATGGACTGTGCTAGAGCTGCAAAGAGAGCTCCTGGTGTAGAAAAGGTCACAATAGTATATAGAAGGACTAAAGATTTTATGCCTGCTGAGCTTGAGGAGATTAGAGAAGCCTTAGAAGATGGCGTTGAAATAATGGAACTCCTCGCACCAGTTAGCTATGATGGGAAAAATTTAATCTGTGAAGTTATGGAACTTTCAGATAAAGATGAATCAGGAAGGCGAAGTGTTGTATCAACTGGTGAAACTAAGACATTAGAATTTGATACAGTTATTGGAGCTGTGGGAGCTAGAGTTGATTCTACTCTATTCTTTAAAAATGGTCTTGATTTAGATAAAAAGGGGAATGTAATTTTAAATGGCATAAATGAAACTTCAATGTCAGGAGTTTTTGTAGCAGGAGATTGTAAAGGAAAACCTTCAACTATAGTGAAAGCTTTAGCTGATGGCAAAGTTATATCTTCAGCAATACTTGGCAAATTAGGTATAAAATCAGATTTTGTAGAATTTAAAAATGATATAGATGAAAAAGAGTTATATGAAAGAAAAGGCGTTTTAAAGGAAAGCTCTAAGAAAGAAGAAGAAGGAGAAAGATGTTTAGCTTGTAATAAGATCTGTGAAATATGCTGTGACGTATGTCCAAATAGAGCAAACGTTAGAATAAAGGTAGACAACGAAGATTTAAATCAAAAACATCAGATACTCCACATAGATGGAATGTGCAATGAGTGCGGAAACTGCGGAATTTTCTGTCCTCATGATGGAAATCCATATAAAGATAAGACCACATTGTTCTGGACCAAAGAAGACTTTGTAGATAGTACAAATAAAGGTTTCTTAAAGATTAGCGAAGATACATTCAAAGTAAGATGCGAAGACGGTTCTATAGTAGAACATGTTTTAGGTGATGGCAAGATATCTAAGAATATGGAAAATATCTTAGATAGGATTCTTAAAGAGTATCCATATTATGTGATGAAGTTATAGGAGGTGTACCATGATTTTAATTGGAAATGGAAAAGTATTTACAAGAGATAATGAAAGACCATTTATAGATGGCGGAGCTGTTTTAATAGATGGAAAATATATAAAGGAAATTGGAAATACTTCAGAGTTAAAAGCAAAATATCCTGATGCAGAATATAAAGATGCAAGGGGCCGCTTGGTGATGCCAGGATTTATAAATACTCATATGCATTATTACAGCACCTTTGCAAGAGGAATGTCCACAGACAGCCCTCCAGCAACTTTGTTCAGCCAGGTTTTAAAAGGCTTATGGTGGAGATTAGATAAATGTTTAACCCTTGAAGATGTGTATTATAGTGCAGTTGGCCCTATGCTTGATGAGATAAGATGTGGTGTAACGACAGCTATAGACCATCATGCAAGCCCATTTGCAATTGAAGGAAGTTTGTTTAAAATAGCAGAAGCAGCTAAAGAATTAGGAATAAGGAGCAACTTATCCTATGAGGTTTCAGATAGAGATGGAGAAGCTATAAAAGATGCAGGAATAAAGGAAAACATAGACTTTATTAAATACTGTCAAAAAGAAGACGATGATATGATAAAGGGATTGTTTGGACTACATGCATCCATGACCATATCAGAGAAAACTTTAAATCAGTGTCTTTCAGCTGTAGAGTCTGTAAATGGAGGATTCCATGTGCATTGTGCTGAAGGTATAGAAGATGTAGCTGATTCTTTAGAAAAATATAGGATGAGAGTCATTGAAAGATGGTATAAAACAGGCGTATTAAGCGATAAGAGTATTGCAGTACACTGTGTCCATGTGAGTAAAGATGAAGTTGATATGTTAAGAGATTCTAAGGTGGCAGTTGTAAATAACCCTGAATCCAACATGGGAAATGCTGTTGGGGTTGCTCCTGTCATAGATATGATGGCAAATGGAGTTTTAGTTGGACTTGGAACAGATGGTTATACAGCAGATATGACTGAATCTTATAAGGTTGTAAATGCTATGCAAAAACATGCAAAGGGTCTTCCTAGTGTAGGTTGGGGAGAGTCTCCAATGATGTTATTTGAAAACAACAAGATAATTGCAGAGAGATTTATTAAAGGAAAAGTTGGAACTTTAAAAGAAGGTCATTATGCAGATGTCATAATAGTTGATTATAAAGCTCCAACTCCAATAAATGAGAATAATTTAAATGGTCATCTATTGTTTGGAGTTACAGGAAGACATGTAGATACAACCATAGTAAATGGTCGCATCTTGATGGATGAGAGAAAGCTTGTAAACATCGATGAAGAAAGATTGATGGCTAAAAGCGTAGAGCTTGCACAAAAACTTTGGAATAGAATTTAAATTTAATAAAATTTTCGGTAGTTGAACTTTGATTTGACTACCGAAAGTGAGGTGAAAAATTTGAATACGATAATAAAAAATGGAATTATTGTACAAAGTGATAAAAATTTATGTGCAGATATACTCATAGAAGGGGAAAGAATAGTAAAGATTGCAGATAATTTAGATGACAAGAATTGTAATGTAATCGATGTAAATGGATATTATATATTTCCTGGGTTTATAGATACCCATACTCATTTTGATTTAGATACTGGAGCAGCAAGGACTGCAGACGATTTTAATTCTGGAACACGGGCAGCCTTAATGGGTGGGACTACCACTATTTTAGATTTTGCAACTCAAGATAAAAACAATACCCTAAAGCATGCTTATGACACATGGATGAAAAAGGCAGAAGATAATGCTTATTGTGATTATGGGTTTCACATGGCCATAGTGGATTATAATGATGAGATTGAAAAAGAAATGGAAGAAATAGTGGAAATGGGAATGCCATCTTTTAAGCTTTATATGGCTTATGATGCTTTAAGAGTAAATGATGGGATCATCTATCGAGCATTGAGAAAGAGCAAAGAAATTTCTGCAATCATAGGATTTCACTGTGAGAATGGGGATATAATAAATACCTTGCTCGATGAATCAAGGAAAAAAGGAGAGATAACCCCTTATTTTCATCCGCTTTCCAAACCACCAGAGATCGAAGGAGAAGCAACAGAGAGAGTAATTGCCATAGCAGATATGGTGAAATCTCCTCTATACATAGTGCATGTGACTTGCAAAGAGTCATTAGAAAAGATAGAAGAAGCAAAGAAAAAGGGTATCAAGGTCTATGGTGAGACTTGTCCTCAGTATTTGCTTTTAGATATATCAAAATATGGAAATAAAGATGATGAAGATTTTGAAGGAGCAAAATATGTCCTCTCTCCTCCTTTAAGAGATAAATCAAATCAGGAGATCTTGTGGAACAAAATCAAAGATGGCACCATAGATTTTATAGGCACAGACCATTGTTCTTTTAATTTTAAAGGTCAAAAGGATTTAGGATTACAAGATTATTCTAAAATTCCAAATGGGGTGCCAGGAGTTGAGCATAGGTTTTCACTCATCTATACTGAGGGAGTTTTAAAAAATAAGATCACCATAAATGAGATGGTGAAGCTGCTTTCTAAAAATCCAGCGGAGTTTTTTGGTCTATATCCTGAAAAAGGTGAGATTAAAGAAGGTGCTCTTGCAGATATTGTGATCTATGATCCTAATGACAATTGGATTATTTCAAAAGAAAATCAGCATCAAAATGTGGATTATACACCCTATGAAGGTTTCAAAGTGAGTGGAAGGATAAAGCATGTATTTTTGAGAGGAAATCATGTGGTAAATGATGGGAAATTGATAAAAGAAAAACCTATGGGGAAGTTTCAAAAGAGAAAAAAATTTGACTATAAAGGAAAGTGAATTATCATGTACCAGCTAAATATCAATGGAAAAGAAGTTGTGACAGAGAAAGATAAAAAGCTTTTAGCATTTTTAAGGGATGATATGAGACTGACTTCTGTTAAGGATGGGTGCAGTGAAGGAGCATGTGGTACATGTACGGTTATCATAGATGGAAAAGCTGTTAGGGCTTGTATTCAACCTATTTCTAAATTAAATGGTAAGAGCATAATAACTGTTGAAGGTTTGACTGAGAGAGAAAGAGAAGTTTATGCATATAGCTTTGCTGAGGAAGGTGCCGTGCAGTGTGGATTTTGTATACCAGGTATGGTAATGTCTGCAAAGGCTCTTTTGGATGTAAACAATAACCCTACATCTGAGGAGATTAAAAAAGCTATAAGAGGGAATATCTGCAGATGCACAGGATATGTAAAGATAGAAAGCGCAATTAAAAGAGCAGCAAAATTTTTTAGAGAAAATTTAGAGATTCCTGACCCAGAATTTACTGGAAGGATAGGAGAGAGTTTTCATAGATTAGATGCTTATGAAAAGACCCTTGGCACAGGATCATATGTAGATGATATTGTAGTTGATGGCATGATATATGGAAAAGCACTTAGAGCAAAATATCCAAGGGCAAGAGTAATAAAAATCGATATAAGAAAAGCAAAAGAGCATGAAGATGTGGTAGCTATTTTAACAGCTAAGGATGTAAAAAACAATAAACTAGGGCATCTTGTACAGGATTGGGATGTGATGATACAAGAAGGGGATATAACGAGGTATATTGGCGATTCCATTGCACTTGTTGCAACTAAACATAAGGAAACCTTAGATGAAGTTTTAAGCTTAATTGAAGTAGAATATGAAGAATTAAAGCCTCTAACTTGTCCTTCTGATGCCTTAGAAGAAGATGCTCCAAAAATACATGAATCGGGCAATATTTTAAGACGTGAGGTTTTAAAAAGAGGAGATGTTGAAGAAGCCATAAGAAATTCTAAATATGTGGTGACTAAAAAATACTATACACCTTTTACAGATCATGCTTTTATGGAACCAGAATGTGCTATAGCAATTCCAGATGGAGAAGATGGTCTTTTAGTATATACAGCGAGTCAAAGTGTATATGATGAACGACGAGAAATATCCTATATGTTAAATATAGCAAGAGAAAAGGTGAGATGCCAGAGCAAGCTTGTTGGGGGTGGATTTGGTGGAAAAGAGGATATGACTGTACAGCATCATGCTGCTCTCATAGCATGGAAAACAAAAATGCCAGTTAAAGTAAAATTTTCAAGACAGGAAAGTTTAAATATACATACAAAAAGGCACGCTATGGAGATGGAATTTACAACTTGCTGTGATGAAAATGGTAAGCTTACAGCTCTTAAGGCAACCATCATATCTGATACTGGTGCTTATGCATCATTAGGAGGTCCAGTGCTTCAAAGAGCTTGCACTCATGCAGCAGGACCGTATAATTATCAGAATGTGGATATTGAAGGCATAGCTGTTTATACAAATAATCCTCCAGGAGGGGCTTTTAGAGGATTTGGAGTGACTCAATCTGTATTTGCAAATGAATGCAATTTAAATATTTTAGCTGAAATGGTAGGAATATCCCCTTGGGAAATAAGATATAGAAATGCAATAAGACCAGGAGATGTGCTTCCTAATGGACAAATAGCTGATGATACTACTGCCCTTGTTGAATGCTTGCTTTCTGTAAAGGATGACTATGAAAAAAATAAGTATGCAGGCATAGCTTCTTCATTTAAAAATTCTGGGCTTGGAGTTGGAGTTCCTGATTATGGCAGATGTATAATATCTGTTGAAGAAGGTAAGGCTCACATAAGATCCAGCGCATCTTGCATAGGGCAGGGAATGGCCACAGTTATGATGCAGATGGCTTGTGATATATTAGAAATTCACCCTAGCTTGATTATAGTGGAACCTCCAGATACTTTTAGAACTCCAGACTCAGGAACTACAACAGCTTCAAGGCAGACTGTACTTACAGGGGAAGCGGTAGTAAGAGCTGCTAGAGCATTAAAGTTAGATTTAGATAAGGTAGGCTCCATTTCTGATTTAAATGGAAAAGAGTATTATGGTGAGTATTTTGCTAAAACTGACCCTATGGGCTCTTACAAAGAAAATCCAGTAAGCCATGTAGCATATGGTTATGCAGCTCAGGTTGTTATACTAGATGAAGATGGGCGTGTAAAGAAAGTAGTTGCAGCTTACGATGTAGGAAAAATAGTAAATCCTAAGTCTTGTGAAGGGCAAATAGAAGGTGGAGTTGTGATGGGGCTTGGATATGCATTTACAGAAGATTTTATTTTAGAAAATTGTATTCCAAAATCAAAATATGGTACACTAGGATTGTTCAGAGCTACAGAGGTTCCTGAAATAGAAGTTAAGATTGTAAAAAGAGAATTTGAGCCGCAAATTGCACAAGGTGCAAAAGGTGTAGGAGAGCTTGCAACAATTCCTACTGCACCAGCAGCACAAGGTGCATACTATAAGCTCGATGGAATTTTTAGAACTAAACTTCCACTTGAAAAGACAAAATATAAAAAATAGTTAAGGAGAGACAACGATGAAAGAACTAGTGTCAACCAAAAAAGCACCAGGTGCTATCGGACCATATTCACAAGGAGTTAAAGCTTTAGGTTTTGTTTATACATCAGGACAGCTTCCAATTGATATGTCAAGCGGTATTTTAGAAGTAGAAGATATTAAAAAGGCTACAAGATGTTGCCTTGAAAACATAAAAGCTATTTTAGAAGAAGCAGGCACATCTATGGATAAGGCAGTTAAAATTTTAGTGTTCTTAACTGATATGAATGATTTTGCAAATGTAAATGAAGTATATGGAGATTTCTTTAAAGAAAATCCACCAGCAAGATCTTGTGTTCAGGTAGCAGCTCTTCCTAAAGGAGCAAGGATCGAAATAGAAGCTATAGCAGAATTATAAAAATTGAGGGTCTTTCTATGTAAATTTAGGAAGACCTAAATTAATAAGCTTCTAACTTGTAATTTTTTAAATTAATAAAATTTTTTTTTGAGCTGATGAAAACATTTTCGAAAACATAAAATCATAGTATAATTAATTAAGTGTATTTTTATTATTATATAATTTCATTTAATAATTTTTAGGAGGAAATAAAATGAAATTTAGTAAAAAATCAGTATTTATTGTTTGCTTGTTATACTTTGCTGTGTTAATTGCAGGATGCGGAGGTAGTGGAGCAGGAACAGGTACAACTACAGGGGGTAGCGGTGGAGAAAAGTTTAAAGTTGGATTTATCTATATAGGTCCTGTTGGAGATGCAGGCTGGACTACAGCTCATGATAATGGCAAAAAATATTTAACTGAAAAGATGCCTGATGTTGAAGCTATGATAGTTGAAAATGTTCCAGAATCTCCTGATTCAGAAAGGGTAATGACTGAGCTTGTAAATAAAGGATGTAAGGTTATTTTTGCTACAAGTTTTGGGTATATGGATTATGTTTTAAATGTTGCTGCAAAGTTTCCTGATGTAAAATTTATGCACTGTTCAGGTTATAAGACAGCTGCAAATGTCGGTACATATTTTGGACAAATAGAACAGCCAAGGTATTTAAGCGGAATAATTGCTGGAAAGATGACTAAAAACAATACAATAGGTTATGTTGCAGCTCACCCAATACCAGAGGTTATAAGAGGAATTAACTTCTTTACCCAAGGAGTAAGATCTGTTAATCCTCAGGCAACTGTTAAAGTTGTTTGGACAAACACTTGGTATGACCCTGCTAAAGAAAAGGATGCTGCAAAAAGCTTAATAGATGCTAAATGCGATGTAATCGCACAACATCAAGATACTCCAGGACCTCAGCAAGCAGCAGAGGAAAGTGGTATATATTCAATCGGATACAATACAGATATGAATAGCTTTGCTCCAAAGGCTAACTTAACTTCTCCTATATGGAATTGGGGTCCTTACTATGTAAAAGTTGTAGAAGCTGCTAAAAACAACACTTGGAAAAATGATCAGTATTGGGGACCAATTGCTGATGGAGTTGTTGATATTGCACCAATAAATGCTCTTGTACCTGAAGATGTAAAAAAATTAGTTGAAGATAAGAAAAAAGCTATGGTAGATGGTTCATTTGATATATTTGCAGGACCAATCAAAGATCAAAGCGGAGCTGATAAAGTAAAAGAAGGACAGAAGATGACAGATGAAGAAGTTTTAGGTATGAATTGGTTTGTAGAAGGTGTTGATGGAACAATTCCTAACTAACTAAATTCTTTTTTGTTTAAAAATGTAATTAAATGAGGTTGCATCAAAAGTAATCATAAATTATTTAAAAGCTTGCTTTAAGCAAGAGTAAACTTTAATAACATTATGTTATTTTTGGCGCAACCTTTTTTTAAAGGGGTGTAATGATGAAAGACATACCAAGTGTAGAGATGCGAAATATTACAAAGTCATTTCCAGGAATATTAGCAAATGATAAGGTCAATTTTAAAGCATATAAAAATGAAGTACATGCTCTTTTGGGAGAAAATGGAGCAGGAAAAAGTACTCTTATGAGTATTTTAACAGGTCTTTATCAACAAGATACTGGTGAAATTTTAATAAATGGCAAAAATGTTACTCTATCTTCTCCAAAGGATGCAGTTAATGCTGGTATTGGAATGGTTCATCAGCATTTTAAATTGATTAAGCCTTTTACAGTGACTGAAAATATAGTTTTAGGTTTAAAAGATTTAATATTTATGGATCAGAAATTGACTGAAAAGAAGCTTGAAAAAATAGTTAAAAAATTTGGCTTAGATGTGGATGTAAAAGCTAAGGTGTGGCAATTATCCATTGGGGAGCAGCAAAGGGTTGAAATAATAAAGATGCTCTATCGTGGAATGGATATCATGATTTTAGATGAACCTACTGCAGTTTTAACACCTGGGGAAGTAAAGGAGCTGTTTGCTACTTTAAGGAAAATGGCAGATGAAGGAAAGACGGTAATCTTCATAACACATAAAATGCATGAAGTTATGGAATATGCAGATAGGATAACCATATTAAGAGAAGGTAAATCCGTAGCTAACTTATTAAAGACTGAAACTTCTGCAGCTGAGCTTGCTAAACTCATGGTTGGAAGAGAACTAGACATTAAGAGGATGAATACTAAAAATACCATAAAGAATACAGTTTTAAAGCTTAATAATGTAAATGCATTAAATGATAAGGGCTTGCCTTCTTTAAGAAATGTATCATTTGATTTAAAAGGAGGAGAAATATTAGGTATTGCAGGAGTAGCAGGAAATGGTCAAAGAGAGCTTTCTGAAGTTATAACAGGATTAAGGAAGATAACATCAGGAAGCATTAAACTTTTAGACGAAGAGATAAGCAATAAGAGCATTCATGAGATTATAGAGCGCAAGGTTTCATTTGTTCCAGAGGATAGGCATGGAACTGGCCTTGTTCCAAATCTCTCAGTGGTTGATAATTTAATTTTAAAGGATTATGCAAAAAAAGAATATGGAAATATTTTCTTTGATGATAAGGTTTTGCATAAAAAAGGTGATTCTATAATTAAAGATTTCAATATTAAAGTTCAAAATGCAGATGTTCCTGTAAAGATGATGTCTGGGGGAAATCTTCAAAAGCTTCTTCTTGCAAGAGAAACTACTATGGATCCTAAATTGCTTGTAACTGTTTATCCTGTAAGAGGTTTGGATATTGGAGCTACTTTATCAATTCATGAGCTTTTGATACAAGAAAAGGAAAAAGGTGTAGCGATTCTTTTGATCTCTGAGGATTTAGAGGAGATATATATGATGGCGGATAGAGTTGCTGTTATGTATGAAGGTGAAATCATGGGAATATTGCCTATTGAGGATGCTAAAATAGATGACCTAGGTCTTATGATGTCAGGAGCTAAGAGGATGGGGGTAAGTTTAAATGACTAACACAACTATGGAAAAAAAGAAGACAAAAATAAGATTTGAAAAGCGCCTAGAGACACCTTTAATTGTTAATATAATAGTACCAATTGCTGGAGTAATTTTAGCACTTATCTTCTGCTCTGTATTTTTACTTGCAATTAAACAAAATCCTATAAATATATATGTAATGATGATCTCTGGAGCTTTTGGAAGCCTTTATGGACTTTCTGAAACTCTAGTTAAAGCAATTCCTTTGATTTTAGCAAGTTTAGGAGTGAGCATGGCTTTTAGAATGTTACTTTGGAATATAGGAGCTGAAGGGCAGATTTATATGGGAGCCTTTGCAGCAAGTATTGTACCTATGTTTGCTCCTAATCTCCCTTTTTATATAATGCTTCCAGCTATGTTTATAATGGCAGCAATTGCAGGAGGTATTTGGTGTTTGCTTGCTGCAATTCCAAAGGCTTTGTGGAATGTAAATGAAACTATCATAACCTTGATGTTAAATTACATAGCTATATATTGGGTGGATTATTTGGTTTTTGGCCCTTGGAAAGATCCTGAAGGATTTAATTTTCCATTAACTAAAATTTTTAGTCAAGGTTCTTGGTATAGGACATTTGCAAATACGAGAATTCACACAGGGATATTTGTTGCTATAATAATAGCGCTTATATTATATTTTGTAATGCAAAAGACTCGTTGGGGATTTGAAATAAAGGTAATAGGCGAAAGCCCTAAAGCTTCTCAATATGCTGGAATGAATATAAAGAAAAATATATTAATAGTCATGTTCTTAAGCGGTGCTCTTGCTGGAATTGCTGGGATGGGTGAAGTTGCTGGTGTAAATCATCGTTTGATTCATGGAATTTCAACAGACTATGGTTATACTGCGATTATAATAGCATGGTTATCGAGATTAAATCCTATAACCATAATATTTGTATCTTTCCTATTAGGAGGTCTTTTAGTAGGTGGATATTCAGTTCAAATGGCAGGATTATCGTCCTCAACAGCGCTTATGATTCAAGGTGCTATTTTATTTTTCATTTTAGCTGGGGAATTTCTTACAAGATATAAGATGAAAGTTATTAAGGGGTGATTTTATGGAAATGGTTATTGCTATCTTATCGGCTGCTATAGTTGCAGGAACGCCTCTTTTGTATGCAACCCTTGGAGAAGTATTTACTGAAAGAGCAGGAATTTTAAATCTTGGAGTAGAAGGAATGATGGCTATAGGTGCTGTAGCAGGGTTTATAGCTACATACTTTACAAACAATTTATTTGTAGGAGTTTTGGTAGCTGCACTATCTGGTGGACTTGTAGCAGTTATACATGCATTTTTGAGCATATCCTTAAGGGTTAGTCAAGTTGTTTCAGGTTTGACACTCACTATTTTTGGTACTGGTCTTAGTGGATTTTTAGGGAAAAATTATGTAGGTACACCTTTAACAACAAAATTCATGTCATCAGGGATTCCTTTATTAAAGGATATACCATTTATTGGACCTGTTTTTTTTACACATGATATTTTAGTTTATTTATCTTACGTACTTGTTCCAATACTATATATTTATTTGTATAGAACAAGGTTTGGATTAAATTTAAGATCTATAGGAGAAAATCCTGCAGCAGCAGATGCTCTTGGAGTAAATGTATATTTTTTAAGATATATGTATGTGATCTTTGGAGGAGCTATGGCAGGAATTGGAGGAGCATATTTATCCCTTGCAATATCACCTTCTTGGCTTGAAAACATGGTAGGAGGACGAGGATGGATTGCAGTTGCACTTGTAATATTTGCATCATGGGATCCACTAAAAGCTCTCTTTGGAGCATACCTCTTTGGAGGAGTTGAGGCACTTGTATTTAGATTGCAGGCTTTGGGATTTGATATGGTTTCACCATTTTTCTTAAGCATGTTGCCATATATTTTGACAATAATTATTTTAGTATTTACTACAATACAGACTATTAAGAAACATAAAAGTGCCCCAGAACAGCTAGGGGTTGCTTATAATAGAGAAGAAAGATGATATTTTATCTTTAAATTAAAAAAGAAGCTTTAAGTAAAATTAGGGCTTCTTTTTTATTAGAGTGTGGTATCAACAATCAACATTATAAGTACTTCCTTTTTTAAACTACTAATATTATATATAATATTATAAGTGATAATAATTAAGTAGAGGTTTAATTTATGAATAAAATTTTTTTAGTTGAAGACGATTTAAATATATCAAAAAACCTATCTCTTTTGCTTACTAAGGAAGGCTATACAGTTACAATAGCAAACAGTCAAAACGTAGCCATAGATAAAATAAATAACAATCCATCTGATCTGCTTATAATAGATATTTCACTTCCTGATGGAAATGGATATGCTGTTTGCACTGCTGTAAAGCGCATCCATAACAGTCCTGTAATATTTTTAACAGCATCCGATGATGAAATAAGTGTAGTTACAGGTCTTGACCTTGGAGCAGATGATTACATTATAAAGCCTTTTCGCCCTATGGAACTTCTCTCTAGAATAAAAAGCGTATTA
>JAVBPQ010000026.1:0-4253 GCA_031549525.1 Clostridiaceae bacterium
CTTCTGGAACGTCCGTGAATATGTATTATTCAGGGATAATCATCAGTGCCAAGGTAAGAAAAACTGTAAAGGCAAAATATTAAATATACATCACATAGAGTCCAGAAAAACAGGTGGAAACAGTCCTTCGAATCTTATTACACTGTGTGAGAACTGTCATAAAGACTATCATGCGGAAAAACTTAAGTTAAACCTAAAACGTGGTATGTCGTTTAGGGATGCAAGCTTCATGGGTATCATGCGATGGACATTTTATAACCGATTGAAGGAATTATATGCGAATGTTTCGTTAACATATGGATACATTACAAAGCACACCAGAATAACAAATCAACTGGAAAAGACGCATTGTGTAGATGCGAGATGTATCAGTGGAAATCCTATGGCTACGCCCGTAGATACGTTCTATAGACAAAAAGCAGTGAGAAGACACAATCGTCAAATTCATAAAGCTACGATCTCAAAAGGGGGATATCGAAAACTCAATCAATCTCCAAAATATGTGTTTGGATTTCAGCTATTTGACAAAATAGAAATAGTCTTGACGGGTGTGAAAGGATTTATTTTTGGCAGAAGATCTAGTGGTAGCTTTGATGTCAGAAAATTAGACGGAACAAAGATTTCAGCTGGAATCAGTTATAAGAAATTAAGGTTGATTGAAAAAAGAAAAACCATATTAATAGAAGAAATTTAATTTAGAAAGGAGACGCTGCGTTCCTCCACATATCTAAAGATTGTGGTATCCCGCAGCAAAAAATTTTGATGATTGGGAATAACGAAGAATTTCATTCACTGCTTGGTCAGTTATCTCTTCTAAAAGCAGACAATAGGGAAAGTATTGGTGAAATTAGTGCTAAGATTCGCAAGATTATTGAAAGCATTGCTATCCCAGAGGACATTGATAGCGAGATTAGCAATCATCTTAAACAGCTTGGTGAAAAAAGCGCATAAATACTGAAGGTATTCCAAAAGGTGCTTTAGCAGGGATACCTGTCTCATCTGGAACAGTTGAAGGTCGGGCACGGATCATTTTAAGAATGGAGGATGCTGACATACAAGAAGGTGATATTTTGGTTACCACTTATACTGACCCAAGCTGGACACCAATATTTGTATCCATAAAAGGTTTGGTAACAGAAGTAGGTGGCATAATGACTCACGGCGCTGTAGTTGCCAGAGAATATGGTCTTCCTGCAGTTGTAGGCGTAGAAAATGCTACTAAGTTAGTTAAAGATGGACAGATGATCCGAATAAACGGAGCAAAAGGGTATGTGGAAATACTTGTTTTTTAAAAATAAAACGCATAAACCAAAAACGATAGTTTTGATGATTTTCAAAACTATCGTTTTTTGAAAGACTTGATAAATAACAGAAATTCTATACCATATTGTGGTGATGATTTCAGTAATCTATACTCTTAACAAATTTATCATGCTCTTTTCATCATTTACAGATTCATGGCAAGTATTGTTTTCACAGATATATGCAGTTGGTTTACCATCCTTTAAACCATAATTTTTGATATTTTCATTTATATCCTCAAGATCTTTATTTTTAAAATAAAATATTGAATTTAAAAATGGATTGAAATCATCACTTATTATATGAGCTACTTTTGAAATATCCTCTTTGTTATTACAAACCACCACAATATCTTTTGAAAATTTTAGATTTAAAAATCCTATTAAGCTAAAGCTATGAGCGTATGAAATGGAGGATATGCTATCACTAAATGCTTCTAATATCTCTTTTGCTTTTTTCTCATATTCGTTATTATCCGTAAGCCTTGACAGCCTTACTAGATTAAAAACAGAAACAGCATTTGCAGAAGGCATAGCTCCATCATATATCTCCTTAGGTCTCATTATTAATTCTTCGCTATCTTTGCCATATACAAAGAAACCATGAGCTTTATTGTCCCAGAATTTTTCTATAAATTCTTCATTTAGTTTTAACGCTTTCTTTAAATATATAGCTTCATATGTTCCTTCATAAAGCTCTATAAGTCCCCAGATCAAATAAGCATAATCCTCAGCATAAGCTAAATAAGCGCTTTCGCCATGCCTATATCTCGCCAGCAGCCTTCCATTTTGGTCTATTAATTTTTTAAATATAAAGTTTGCAGCATCTTCAGAAGCTTTTATAAATTTATCCTCTTTAAAAACTCTTCCACCTATCGCAAGCGCTGCAATCATAAGCCCATTCCAAGATGTCAATATCTTATCATCCTTAAAAGGATGGACCCTCTTTTCTCTTTCCATGAATAACTTTTTAATTGAGCTATAAAATTTTTTTGCATCTATGGTTTTATTATCAATTAAATTTGGAATACTCTTTCCTTCGAAGTTTCCACCTTCTGTAATATCATAGTGTTTGCAGAATTCCTCTCCATCTTCTTTTAAAATTTCTAAGATTTCTTTTTTATCCCATACATAGAATTTTCCTTCAACTCCTTCAGAATCTGCATCTTCAGCTGAATAAAAGCCCCCTTCTGGGGAAGTCATATCCCTTAGTATATATGTGAAGATATCTTCAGCTATCTTTTTATATTTATCATCCTTTGTGATCTGATACATTTCAATATAAGCTATGGATATTAGTGCATTATCATAGAGCATCTTCTCAAAATGAGGTACTAGCCACTTTTCATCTGTTGAATATCTGCAAAATCCAAAACCTATGTGATCGTATATACCCCCTTCATACATGGAATCTAATGTCTTTTTGACCATGTTTAGAGCATTTTCATCTTTATAAACATGATAATACCTTAGGAGAAAATAAATATTATGGGGAGATGGAAATTTTGGTGCTTTGGAAAATCCTCCATAGTGTTTATCAAAGCTTATATTGAATTCATTGTAAGCTTTTAATAGAACATCCTCTGAGAGATCGCTTTCTTTTTTTATCTTGCTTTCATTTATGATCCTTATTATTTCATCTGCAGAATTTACCAGGTTTTGTTTATTATTTTTCCACATATCGTTTATTTGAATTAAGAGCCTTATTAAAAGATCTTTAGGGAAATATGTGCCTGCATAAAAAGGCTTTTTATCTTTATCCATAAAGACGCTAAGAGGCCAGCCTCCTTGACCTGTTATAGCCTGGCATACAGACATATATATGTGGTCAATATCTGGTCTCTCTTCTCTATCTACCTTTATGCTTATAAAATGTTTATTTAAAACCTCAGCAACTTCTTCATCTTCAAAGGATTCTCTCTCCATAACATGACACCAATGACATGTTGAATATCCTATGGATACAAAGATCGGTTTATCCTCTTTTTCAGCAAGGTCAAATGCTTCCTTGCCCCAAGAGTGCCAATCTACTGGATTGTATGCGTGTTGGAGAAGATATGGAGACTTTTCGTTTATCAATTTATTTGCTTTATCTTTCAACAATTAATCAACTCCTTTTTAGTTTATACCCTTAGTTTTTCCCTTGAGAATTAAATAATACTTGTAGATATAAGATCTTTTAAATATTAAACCCTCTATTAAATATGATATCTATGACAAAAGGAATCCTCTCATCAGATAATAAGTTTTGGTTTTATCATCAAAACTTTTTGCTGCGAGATACCACTATCTTTAGATATGTGGAGGAACGCAGCGTCTCCTTTCTAAATTAAATTTCTTCTATTAATATGGTTTTTCTTTTTTCAATCAATTTTAATTTTTTATAACTGATCCCAGCTGAAATCTTTGTTCCGTCTAATTTTCTGATATCAAAGCTACCACTAGATCTTCTGCCAAAAATAAACCCTTTCAACCCAGTCAAGATTATTTCCACTTTGTCAAATAGCTGAAACCCAAATACGTATTTTGGAGATTGATTGAGTTTTCGATATCCACCTTTTGAGATCGTAGCTTTATGGATTTGACGATTGTGTCTTCTCACTGCTTTTTGCCTATAGAACGTATCTACGGGTGTAGCCATAGGATTTCCGCTGATACATCTCGCATCCACACAATGCGTCTTTTCCAGTTGATTTGCTATTCTGGTGTTTTTTGTAATATATCCATATGTCAACGAAACATTTGCATATAATTCTTTCAATCGGTTATAAAATGTCCATCGCATGATACCCATGAAGCTTGCATCCCTAAACGACATTCCACGTTTTAGGTTTAACTTAAGTTTTTCCGCATGATAGTCTTTATGACAGTCCTCACACAGTGTAATAAGATTCGAAGGACTGTTCCCACCTGTTCTTCTGGACTCTATATGATGTACATTTAATATTTTGC
>JAVBPQ010000190.1:0-18489 GCA_031549525.1 Clostridiaceae bacterium
TATAACAGCATGGCTTGTAAGAAGAAATAAAAGTTCACTGTTTACTATAATACCAATGGCATTTATGTTTGTAGTAACATTGACATCATTATCGCTTCTTGTGGTAAAATATTTATTTGGAGAAACCCCAAATTATGTATTAGGTGTATTTGCAATTGTTCTATTTGTACTTGCAATTATTTTAATTATTGAAGCTGTGAGGTCCTTAACCAATAAAGATACAGGGATAGCTAAAAAGGCATAATTTTATAAAAATAAAAGTTGAAGGCTTAAGTCTTCAACTTTTATTTTTTTTGTAAGGAAGGGTTTAATCTTCAAAGACCGTAATACTTTCTACTTCTGTAGTTAGAGTGTTAAGTGCTTTTTTTATGAGATTTTTTCTGTATCTATGCTCTTCTTCTTTTTTAAGAGAAGGTGCACCAACTGGAAATGGTATTGCAGAAGTTGGAACAATACGGTTTGCACCAACTGATTTTGATATTGTTATGATAGTAGCCATATGGACAATTGGAATTTTATATCTCTCAATTTCTTTTACCATCGTTGCACCACAACGTGTACAAGTGCCTCAGGTAGAGGTGAGAATAACACCATCGACGCCAGCTTCCTTAAGCTTTGCTCCTATTTCCTTTCCAAATTTTTTTGCATTTCCTACAGAAGTACCAGTTCCTGTTGTAGTATAAAATTTATCGTGAACCTTACCTATCGTACCATCTTTTTCAAATTCTCTCAGAATATCAAGAGGTACAATCCTATCCGGAAATTCGTTTGCATATACGGGGTCATATCCACCATGTATTGTGAAATACTCACCTTTTAAAGATTCTTTTGTGCTAATGTCATACTCGCAGTAATTTTGTGCACTTGCAGATGAAAGTCTGTCAGGGTTTCCTATTGGAACGATACCTCCGCTTGTAACAAGAGCAATTCTTGAATTTTTAAGATCTTTTATTGGAGCAGCTGGCTCAACTCTATCAAAAGAAGGCATGGGAAGCTCTGTTTCAAAAGCTTCATTTTTAAGCCTTTTAAGAAGTACTTCTACTGCTCTTTCAGAGCCGCGTTTTTCTGTGAAAACCGTTAGACGTTTTCCTTGTTCTATGTAGTTATCCTCATCTGGTTTCCCAATCTTTTCTCCTTTTAAAATTTTCACCGCCATTTTCCCCATAGCTTCAACTGCAGGTTTCATTTTTGCAGCAGATTGACCTGTTTTGATGACTATTGTAACAGATTTGCAGACATCAGCACCTGGATTTTCCACGTACATACCTGTCAGAGTGGGGATTTTCAAAGCTTGGCCCACAGTTTTTGCTATTTCTCCGCATGCCATACCATATCTTCCAGCATTGAATGCAGGACCTAAAATCATGATGTCGGGATTTTTATCTTTAATAATTTTAAAAATATATTCTAGAGCTTTTTCAGAATTTTGATTAAAATAATTATCACCGCAGATTATTGTTCCATAAACTTCAGAAATATCATTTATGATGTTCTGGATACCTACAGCCGGACCTACTGCTTTTTCTACAAAAGAAGGCTCAATATCCGCTTTATCTTCTCCGCCTATTTGACCGAAAAACTGATTCACATAATAGAGTACTTTAAACATATAAACCTCCTTTAATAACTTTCTATGGTGCAGTTGTGATAACCTATCTCTGAAGTTGATCCTATTATTGCGTTTAGTTCGCATTCAATAGTACCATCCTCATGTAGAGAACCATCCCATCCACCTGCCAGTGTTGATATAGATTTTGGATTGCCAATAATCTTATCAGGTGGAGGAAGGTTTATAAGATGGCTGACATTGCCTGTTGAAACAACGGCAATAGCTTCTTTTGTAGTATCTGCAAGAGGTTGACTCATGCCATCTCTTCCCGAGCATTCGTCTGTTATAAGCACTGTTTTTATACCTGAATCTTCAAGTTTTTTGCAGATCATGAGTAAATCTGAATCTGGGTTTCCATATCCTTCTTCGCTTATGATAACCCCATCTGCACCCAGCATTTTACAGATCTTTACGGTATAATCTGAATTTCTAAGCTTGCCATCAAGCGTTGTGAGTTCAGGTGCAAGTATTATACCCATAAAATTTAAGTCTTTGCCATGACGTTTATATAAATCCAGTATTACTGTATTGTTCTGATGCTGATATGTAGTAATTTTGTCACATGCAGCAACACAATTTCCGCTGATAAGTGCTCCATCAAGCTCCTCGTTTGGATGCATCAGAGTTGGTATTATCTGTTTTGAATCAATTCCATAAATATATCCATCGTGCAGAAGTCCTTGAGCTATCAGCATTTCTACATATAATACATTTGGAAGATCTGGTCTTTTTAGCTTTTCTTCAAAAACATTGCCCATTTCATATACTTCTGTCTTATATGATGTAACATTCCTTCCAGCTTCTCCTATGAATTCTGCAGCTTTTAACCCAGCAATTCGTACTGTGTTTTCATGTACATGGGGAGTTAGGTTTTCTATAGGTTCTATATCTACCACAATGTTAAAAGTTTTTGAAAATGGAGTCCATTTTGCTCCTTCACCCCACATATCTATTATACCTTCCTGAAAGCCCACTATATCGCCTATTGTAACAACAGCAACGCCTTCAAGAACGTTTACAACTCCTTCGCCAAGTTGAAAAAGTTTTTTTGTAACACCTGAAAATCCTGAATTTGTACTGGAAATTTTGACTCTTGGTTCGATAACATCTTTCACTGGTATAATTCTAGTCTTATCATTTGGTTTTGCAATGTCTATCTTTATACTTTTTATTCTAATATCAGTCTTTAAATGTTCAGTTAGTTTTTCTTGATCAATTGTTAAAATACCATCTTTAACTGCAGTTTCACAGCCAAGCTGAATGTCTTTGATCTCAATTTTGTTTAATTCAAGTCTCAAATTAAATCACCTCTTTTTCATAATTTATACATTCTAATGGGATAAGCTCAAAATCTAGTGTTTTATAGTCTTCATTATGCAAAATATCTGTTTTTCTTGATGCTATTATCTTATTGTATGTTGAAATTGAGTTCTCAATGATGATAGCATGATCTTCATTAAAAGACTCTGAAGATTTTGATATTACCACTGATCGATATGGGGAAAACATCATTTTTATACTGGCATTAAGGGGATGCGTAATAAGTTTGTGCCCAAGAAATATCTTATCTCTGGTTTTTGTCAGGACATGCAGAAATGTACCCTCTACATACAAAACATTTTTTACCTTTTCTCTTACAAGCGGATTGTTTGTTATTATAAGCACATTTATGAGATCTCCTTTCTAAAGTACTTTATGTATATTATAAAAATATTAAAGATTTATTATAAATAGATTATACATACATTAATGTTCATTTTCAAGTACTATGCTAAAATAAAAAAAGATAAAAAAATAAACGCAACGTTATGTAGCGTTTACATCTTTATTTTAAAGCATTGCTTGTTTTATATTTTCAACAAAGGCATCGATATGCTCTCTGGCATATTGTTCTACTTTTTCTACATCATTATTTTTAATCGCTTCAAGAATTAAACCCAGTGTATCATAGAAAATGGAGATATCCTTTATATACTGTTCAGAATAATGCCAGAGACGTTCTGTATGACAATGAAGTCCTGATAAAATTTCATCAACGCAAAGATTTCCGCAGTTTTTATAGATAATTATATGGAAGTGTTCATCATCATCAACGGCTGCCTGATAATCTGTACTGATAGAATAGCTTTTTAAGCGACAAATGATTTCCTCAAGCTTTGCAATCTGTTCTGGAGTGATCCGTGAAATTGCCTGTGACGCTGCATATGGATCGAGTATTCTGGTCACTTCGAAAACGGATTTCATATATTTAAAATCAATGGGAGCAACCTGAGCACCAAAACGTGGTATTATGTTTATCAGCTTATCTGCGCTAAGTTGAGATAAAATCTTACGCACAGGAGTTCGACTTATTTTATATTCATCTGCAATATCCTGCTCATTTAAAACGTCCCCTGGCATATATTCCATCCGTACAATTTTTCTTTTTATCGTTTCATATACAGCATTTGTATCAAAGTTTTCTTGCATATTTTTTTCACCTGCATTTTTGATTAATTATAGCATATACTCATAAAAATAAATATATCTAAAATATGAAAGATATCAGATTCTATCAAGGACTGACAAATATAGAAAGGATAAAAAAAGCTTAACTAAACAGCTTATGTAAGAGTTTGATCCCAGTTAAAATTCTAAAATTGCAAGTATTGAACTAATTTAAATTAATTTAAAAAAAATAAACTCAGATGGAAAAGTATTAACCCAATTTAATAAATATTTTTACCTTTTAATGTTAAATGTAAATGTTTTTACTTGACTTTTTTTACAATTAAATTTAATATACAAACTATATTAATATCTAAATTTTTAGTTATTAATATTAATAAAAATAGAGAGGGGATTTCTATGAGTAAATCCAAACACTTAAAATTGAGAATATTATCCTTTGTTTCAATCTGCATTTTAACTATTAACTTTCTATTGATGCTAAGTGTTCACGGAGCTGAAGGTTCATCTTTTTTGGAAATTTCTGATATAACTGCAAATTCTATAACTGTCAATGTAGTATACCCTGTATCTGGTGATTATGGAAATAAACTAGAGTTACAAGATATAGAAACGGGAGAATGGCAGGAAATTGGCAATGGATATATCACAGATGGTCAGTATACATTTAGGAACTTAGTCGAAAATAGAGAATATATGGTAAGACTGACTTATTTATCAAGGAGAAGGTCAGTTACTTTAGAGGAGTATGCAACTACTACAAGAATTAAAACTGATAGACCAGTTTTAAATATAAATGATATTGGCTTCAATTATGTGACAGTAGATGTGGTGTATCCTATTTCAGGTAATGTAGGAAATAAGCTAGAAATTAAAGACGTTTTAACTGGAAAGTGGAGCTCAATTGGTGATGGAAATAGAGTTAAAAATGGACAATATTCATTTAAGGAATTAACTCAAGGAAGAGAATATCTAGTAAAATTAACATATGTGAATAATAATGGAAAAGAAAGAACAATAGAAAAACCTGTTACATTAAAGAAGCAAATGGCAAATCCAAACCTCACCATAAAATCTACAACAGATAATACTGTGGTTGTGGATGTTGTATATCCTGAGTCAGGAGTATTTGGAAATAGGCTTCAGATGCAAGATAAAACAACTGGTGAATGGAAAGAGATTGGAGATATAAATAATGTAACAAATGGCCAATATACATTTTATAATTTAACATCAAATAAGGATTATATGGTTAGGCTTTCTTATTTAATGGATGGAAAGACACAAAATATTGATAAAAATGTTACAACAGATAGGTCTTTAGCAACTCCAGTTTTGACTATTAAATCTGTAACAACAAATACAGTAGTGGTACAAGCTACATATCCTGAGTCAGGAGCATTTGGGAATAGGCTTCAGATACAAGATAAAGTAACTGGTGAGTGGAAAGAGATTGGGGATATAAATAATGTAGAGGATGGTCAATATACTTTTTATAATCTTGTGTCAAACAGAAACTATATGGTAAGGCTTTCATATTTGTTAAACGGAAGATCACAAAATATCGATAAAAGTATAACAACAAATAAATCTCCTAGCCCTCTTAGCACTCCAAGTTTAACTGTTAAAGGCATAACTACAAGCTCTGTAACAGTAGATGTAGTTTATCCTGTTTCAGGACAATATGAAAATAGGCTTGAAATACAAGACAGGGTTACAGGAGTATGGTCTGATATAGGTCAAAAGAACAATATAAAGAATGGTCAATATACTTTTAAAAGTCTATATGGGGGAAGAGATTATTTGATAAGGCTTACATACATGTCAAATGGAGTAAATAAGACAATAGAAAAACATGTCACAATAAGTAAACCTTCTGTAGCAAGCCCAAGTATATATATTAAAAGTGTAAGTTCAAGTACAGCGACCTTTGATGTTATATTTGCGGTTTCAGGGGCATCTGGGAATAGGCTTAGACTATACGATATGACTACAAGAGAGTGGAAGGATATCGGAAAGAGCAATTTAACAAATGGTCAATATACATTTACAGGGCTTATTGCAGGAAGACAGTATATGGCAAGATTATCCTATGTGTCAAATGGAAAGACATATTCACTTGATAAATATATAACTGCATGTAGCACATGTAGGTATTAGAATAGCTAGTGGCATACATTATCAGATGTATGCCAATTTTAAATTTATATAAATTTATATCAAAGATTAGCTAAAAAAAATTATTTTTAAATAAAAATAATTTTTATGGAATGAAACTATGTTAAATATAAAAATTTCCTGATATAATCTATACAAACCTTTACAAAAAAATTAAGGAGGAAAAACGATGGGGAAATTAATTGCTGACATTAGTAGTGCTTTTTGGGGATGGCCTTTGATAATTTTACTCTTAGGCACTCATATTTTTCTTACATTTAGGCTTGGGTTTATTCAAAAGTACATCTTTAAGGCAATAAAGCTATCAGTGACAAAAGATCCTGATGCTCAAGGAGATGTTAGCCAGTTTAGTGCTCTTGCTACTGCACTTGCTGCTACAATTGGAACTGGAAACATTGTTGGAGTTGCAACAGCTATAGGAATTGGAGGTCCTGGTGCTGTGTTTTGGACATGGATTACAGGGGTTTTTGGAATTGCAACAAAGTATGCTGAAGGGCTATTAGCGGTTAAATATAGGGTTAAGACTTCAGATGGTACGATGGCAGGGGGACCTATGTATGTACTTCAATATGGTCTAAAACAAAAATGGCTTGGAGTTTTATTTGCAGTATTTGGTTCTATTGCTGCTTTTGGTATTGGTTGCATGGTTCAATCTAACTCAATTGCTGGTATGATGAAGAGTACTTTTGGTATAAATCCTCTTATATCAGGAATAGTTATGACCATACTTACAGGTTTGGTTGTACTAGGAGGCTTAAAAAGCATAGCAAGAGTTTGTGAAGTCCTTGTACCTTTTATGGCAATCTTTTATGTTATAGGATGTATTGTTCTTTTATGCATAGGATATAAAACTGTTGGAAACGCTGCTATGACAATATTAAAAACTGCATTTACAGGCCAAGCTGCTCTTGGAGGGTTTGTAGGTTCAACACTTATTATGGCAATGAGGTATGGTGTAGCAAGAGGATTATTTTCAAACGAATCTGGTCTTGGTAGTGCGCCAATAGTTGCAGCTGCTGCTCAAACAAGAAATCCAGTAAGACAAGCTTTGGTGTCTTCTACAGGAACTTTCTGGGATACAGTAGTTGTATGTTTGCTCACAGGACTAGTTCTTGTAAATTCTGGCTTGTGGCAAGAAGGATACGTAGGGGCAGAGCTTTCATCTAAAGCATTTGGACAAATACCTGTTGTAGGACCTATCATACTTACAGTTGCTCTTTTTGCTTTTGTATATTCAACTATACTTGGTTGGGCATATTATGCTGAGAAGACTGTTGAGTATCTATTTGGTAAAAAGGCAATATTACCATACAGGCTTTTATATACAGCTGGTGTTTTTGTAGGAGCTATATATGCTCAAAGCTTAGTTTGGGATTTAGCAGATTTATTTAATGGTCTTATGGCTATTCCAAATATAATTTCATTGCTTTTATTAAATGGTGTTTTAATTAAGGAGACTAAAAAATATCTCTGGGATAATAATTTAGATGCTTATTCAGATGATAAAATAATTGAAATAGGGAATAAAAGTTCAATTTCAAGTTAAGAAATTATTCATAATTATAATATTTTGCAAAAATAAGATAGGGTCTTTTCAAATTTTTTGGAAAGACCCTCTAATTATTTTTAATAATATTCATATTTAAATTCTTGTGTTAAAATAAATTTATATTTTATAATTTAGCAGGTGTTATCATGGAAAAATGGATGATAAAAAATATAAAAGCTCCAATTGAAGAGATGAGTAGAAAATTAAATATAAGTCCTATAATTGCAAAGCTTTTAATAAATAGAAATATAAAAAGTTTAAAAGAAGCAAGAGATTTTTTATATCCTAAAATTGAAAATATGCACCATCCTTTTAAGATGAAGGATATGAAAAAAGCTGTAGATATTATATCTTATGCTATTTTAAATAAAGAAAAAATAGCTGTATTTGGAGATTACGATTCCGATGGTGTTGTAAGTACATATATATTGTGTTCATGTATTTTAGAAATGGGAGGGGATGTGGATTATAGAATCCCTCATAGAGTTGAAGATGGATATGGAATAAATAAAAATATGGTACAAAGGGCATTTGATAATGGCATAAATTTAATAATAACATGCGATAACGGCATTGCAGCTTTTGAAGCTGTGAGCTTTGCAAATGAGCTTGGTATCAAGGTTATAATAACAGATCATCATGATGTACCATATTCAGATGAAAAGGAAATACTTCCTCCTGCGCTTGCTATTTTAAATCCCAAAAGATCAGATGATGAATACCCCTTTAAAAAGTTATGCGGTGCAGGGGTAGCGCTAAAGCTTGTAGAGGCACTTTATATGCATTATGGTAAAAAAGGCTGGGAGAAGTATATTGAATTTGTATCTATAGCAACTGTATGCGATGTGGTAGATTTAGAGGATGAAAATAGGATAATAGTATATCATGGCCTAAAGATGTTAAATAATACAAAGAATTTAGGATTAAAGGCTCTCATTAAAGAATCAGGTCTTTTAAATAGAGCTATAAACACATATCATCTTGGCTTTATAATCGGACCATCTATCAATGCATCTGGAAGGCTTGAAAGTGCTGATTATTCTTTAAAGCTTTTCTTTTCCAAGGATGAGAGTGAAGCTTTTAAATTTGCAGAATTTTTACACGACCTCAACACAAAGAGGCAAAAAATCACAAACGATGGTATAGATATTGCAGTTAGTATGATGGAAGATTATGATAGGAATTTCAAAATAATTGTACTTAATATCAATGAAGTTCATGAGAGTGTAGCAGGCATTGTGGCAGGGAGGATTAAGGAAAAATATTATCTCCCATGCATTATTTTGACTAAGGTTCAAGATGGGCTTAAAGGATCAGGGAGGAGCATCGATGGATATCATATGTTTGATGAGCTTTTAAAGGTTAAGGATCTCATAGATAAATTTGGGGGACACGCTATGGCAGCAGGGTTATCCTTAAAAGAAAGCAATTTAGAAAGGTTTGTAAATGCATTAAATGAAAATTGTACTTTAAATGAAGATGATATAAATCCAATTGTTTCAATTGATGCAAAACTTCCATTTGATAGGATAGATATTAATTTATATGATAACATAAAGATGCTTGAGCCTCATGGTAAAGGCAATGCAAAGCCTATTTTTGCAGAAAAAGGGGTTTCTATATTGAGGATTCAAAACCTTGGCAAAAATAAAAACGTGACTAAAATGATGGTAGAATCCAACAATATAATATTTGATGCTCTGGTTTTTGACCAGACACTAGAAGGTAAATTTGATGAGCTTTCAAATATATTTGCTTTAAATAAGAGGATAGATATTGTTTTTACTTTGGATTTAAATGAATATATGGGAAGAAATAAATTGCAGCTTATAATAAATAGCTATAGAGTTTCTTCATAAAAAAAAGCGACATAGAAACTTTTTAGGTTTATATGTCGCTTTTTTAAATTAATTTTACAAAAGATATTAGACCGATTATGTTATCATTAAATTCAGGAAGCTCTCCTGCAGGGATCCAAAACTCTTTATGATAATCTTTTCCTACAGTATGTATCCTGAAATTTTTAATATACTCATCATCTATCAAAAAATGAAGAACATAACTTTCTTCATCTTTTGATTTCCATTTTGAAGCAATTTCTGTAGCATAGTTTTCATTAAGCACAAAATGAAGAATGGTTTGTTTTGGAAGCCTTTTAGGGAATTTTTTAAAGCCACTTTGTTTTATTAAAATATATTCTCTTTTACTAGCAGGTTTAAATAAGTCCATTTGTAGCCTCCAAGTTATAAAAATATTTAACTAAAAATATTAATTTTTTCTATTTCTTCCATCTGATTTCCTTTATTCTCTATTATATTCTTAACAAGGGATAAAAGTCTATCTGAATATCCTGAAAGGTATATAACTGATGGATTATTTGAAAGCTTGGTTTTATATACTGCAAGCTGCCATACTATGAGCTTTGCACCTTTTAGCTTTTTTGCATTTAACCATTTCTTTTCTAAATTATCAGCACCCATAGAGTCTGTTATAAGTATTATATACTTTTGATTAGTATATTTTTCCATAAGGCTTTCAAAATATGTTCCATAGCCCACATTGGTTTGTACAATACTTTCTGCCATTGAGAATATATTATTTTTATAAAATTTTACTTCCTCACAGCGGTCTGCAACAGCACACACTTTAGATATACTATGTGAAGATTTTATAAGGGCTCCAAAGAATGATGCTATATCTATTGCACTTAAAGAGTCTGAAACATTAACAGTCATTGAGCCTGATGTATCGACACCTACAAGGATATCTGTGTTTTTATCTAAGTTAAATACTTCACCTGAAGATGTTTCTAGCATAGAGTGGATTGCGTTTTTAAACTCTTTTGTTAAAATCATCTTTTCTGCATTTAAAAGAGTAAACGGAAGAATATTTGATTTTCTATAATCTTCTATGGAGTTTATCTTGTTTGAAACTATTTCTTTAAGCTCGTCAGGAATATCAGTTTCTAAAACAAGCTCTTGCTTGAAATTTCCACGGACAGAGTGTTTATTTATTATATCTGTTTTTGTGGCAAAAGCTCTTTCGAGTGCGACTAAATTCATCATCAAGGCAGCATATCTTAAACCTTCATATAAAGCTCCATATATAAGCCTTTTTTCTTCCTTTGAAAGGGATTTAAGTTCCTTTTCTTTAAGTTTAACTATTTCTTTATGGATTTCTTCGATATCTTCTATATTTTTTGCATGTTTCATTTGATCTGATAGATCTTCAAGTTTTTCTTTGTCTTCTTTAGTAAAATTTTTAAATGCATGTTTTATTTCTTCTAATTGAAGTTTGTATTTTTTTATATTTACTAAAACATCTTCAGTGATGTTATTATTCTCAATTTTATCTAATATATTCTTTAAAACCTTTGCTCTTTCAAAAGTTATTTCTCCCTTTGATATGTATTTCATATAGTTTTGAAATTTTTCATCTTCAAATTTAGGGCGAGTAACCTTTGCAATTTCTGCTATGGTTCCTTTATTTCTTGATACACTATAATCATTTAGAAGATCAAAAAGCCTTTCATTTACAGCTTTTTTAACTCCTCTTCCAAGTCCTTCTCGAATGGATGCTTTTCTGCATATTTCCATAAAGTCGTGCAAAAGATTTATATTTCTTATGATCTTTTTAAAGGCAGCTTTAAACATGGTCTTATCATCAAGCTTTGATAAATAAACAAGCCATATGGTTGGAACAAGTTTTAGAGAATTCACTGTAGAACCATAAATTGCAGCCTTAGTTGCAAATTCAGGACACTCTAAAAGTGCTCTTTCAAACATTGAGCCTGCATCTTCTAATACTTCCTCTTGAGATTGATAAAACTTGCCGTTTAACAGACCTAATGAGAAAAACTCTGCAATGGATTCTTTAAAAGACATGGCATAACCTACGCCACCTTCATAGGTTGTGGTTTTTCCACTTAGATGGTCGATAAATTTTTTCATATTGCTCATATTTTTAACTCCTAACACCCCGCAAAGACAGGGAAATTTTTAAATTGCAAGGAAAATTGTGAAAGATACGAAATACCCCAAGTGGAGTAATTGAAATGGAAATTCAATGTAATCTTTCGAGCACCTCGCAATTAATGCTTAATTTCTATGTAATACTTTAAGGAAAATTGTGAAAGATACTATACAAAATTAATTGTATAAAGGATTCGAACCTTAAAAACCAATGTAATCTTTCTAGCACCTCAAAGTTTTATTGTTTTTACGAGGAAAATTGTGAAAGATACTCTTTACCCATAAATGGTGGATAAATTTGATACCCAAAATCAATGTAATCTTTCAGGCACCTCGTAATAATTTTCTTATAATTTTATTTGGGGAAAAGTGGAAAAGATAATTCACTGCTCTACCAAAACTGAGCTAAGAAAATAATTTCTTATTTTCTTCAGGATTCGAACCTGAGACACGTGCCAATGTAATCTTTTAAGCACCCCAAATATTTATATTTCTAATGATAAAGGGTAAAAGAAATTTTGTCAACTATAATTTAAAAAAATTTATTATAATTGAAATAAATAGTTTATTAATTGATTTTATTATGTTAAAATATAATAAATCTTAATTAAAGTGGTGATTATTTTTGGTAAAATCAAATTTAAGGATTTTAATGGCTAAGTCTAAAATTAAAACCTTAAGAGAACTTGGGAGAAGAGCCAGTATCTCATGGAAGATATTAAGCTATCTTGATAATGATGAAAATATTGATACAATCCAGCTTGGAAACCTTCTTAAGGTATGCTTTGCACTAAATTGTAAGTTAGATGATTTAATTGAGATTGACTATGATATCAAAAATATCAATTAATTATTTTAGCACCTCTAAATTTTTAAAAAAATAGAGGTGCTTTATTTAAAAAGTTATTCCACTGACTTTAAAGATTCAATCATATTGATATCTTTTAGTTTAAAATAAGTAATTATCTGCATGGTTAAAGAAAATGCAACTGTAATCAAAGATGCCCATATAAAGCTGATTCTATGAACATTTTTGAAAAATACTGTATCAATTCCTTCGATGACACCTATGATGGAATGATGCAATATCACCCCTAAGGCTAAGCCAACTATAATACTAATTAAGGTTAAGATCATGGCTTCACGGTATATATATTGGCTTGTTTCATTATCTGTAAACCCAAGGACCTTAAGGGTAGCAATTTCACGCTTTCTCTCGCTTATATTGATGGATGTTAAATTATACAATACTACCATTGCAAGAAGGGAAGCTACAACTACAAGCAAAATGACTATATTGTTTAAGCTCTTATTTCCTTCAATAGCTTTTTCTAAGACATCGCTGGTAAAGATGACATTTAAAATTAAGTCGCTATCTATTAAATTTTTAGCAAGCTCTTTTTCATACCCATTAAAATTTGCTACAATTGCATTATAAGATGCAGGTTTTTTAAAAACTTCATTATACATATCTTTATTTAAATATAAATAATTCATAGTATAATTCTCAGCAATTTCAGAAACCTTAAAAGTATATGAATTATTGTCATTATCTTTTACAGCAATTTCATCACCTATATTTATCTTAAAAACCTCTGCAAGTTTTTGGGTTATAATAACCCCATCATTATTTAACTTTATATTTATATTTGTCAATATGCTCTTTAAATCATAATGCTTATAGAACATCTCTTCATCTTCTGGTACTATCATAAAAAGATCTAATGACCTTTTGTCTGTTTCGCATTTAAAGGCAGTTTGTTTTATTAAAGCAGGGTCTGTAACCTTCTCATCTTTTAAAAGTTTTTCTAAATTTTCATCTATATTTTCAGTTTCATCCTTAAGTACAATAAAATCATCATATTTAAAGATTTCGCCGTATTGTTTTTCATAAACGCCGCTTATGCTGTCCCTTATTCCAAATCCAGCAAGAAGAAGTGCAGTACAGCCTGATACTCCTATTATGGTCATTATACCTCTCTTTTTAAATCTGAACATATTTCTCATGGTCACTTTCCACGTAAAGGAGAGGCTCTTCCAAATGGGTTTAATTTTCTCAAGGAATATTGTTTCACCATTTTTAGGTGGAACTGGGCGGAGCAAGGTTGCAGGTTTTTGTTTTAATTCTTTATTGCAGGAAATAACTGTAACTAAGACCATGACTAAAAGCCCAACTATAAAGAACATTAAAAGCATTGTCATATCATAATTAATATGAAGGGGCGGTAAAAAGAAATTAAAACATGCAAAAATAAGCTTTGGAATTGTAGTACATCCTATAAAGAAACCAGCTAAAATACCAAAGGAAGAAGCAGAAATAACATATAATAGATATGTGGAGATTATATTTCTATCCTCATATCCAAGAGAAGCTAAAGTGCCAAGCTCACTGCGCTCTTCTTCTATCATTCTAGTCATGGTGTTAGATGTCATAAGCATAACTATTAATATAAAGAAGATAGGAAAAACTGTAGCTATAGAAGTTATGGTGTCTGTACCAGCCTTTATAACATTATAATCAGCAACTACACTTCTATCAAAAATATGCCATTTTGGCTTCTCGATTTCTGAAATATCCTTCTTTGCATCTATTATCTTAGCTTCTGCATCTCTTATCTCGGTGTTAAATTTATCTAAATTTTCATTATATTCCTTAAAACCATCTTCTAATTTTTTTTCATTTTCAGAAATTTCTACTTTTGCTTGTTCTAAATTTGGATCTGTCATACCCATCATTTCTAACATAGCTTCATTTTGGGATACTTCTGCTTTTGCATCTTCAAGCTTTTTTGCATTTTCATCGAGCTCAAGCTTTGCATCAGAAAGCTCCTTTTCACCTTTTTGCTTCTCATCATTAAGCTTTGTTTCATTTTCGGAAAGCTCATCATTTGCTTTGTTATAGATTTCTTCATAGCGAGCTTCTTCCCTATCGGGTTTTATCTTTACTAATTCATCATTAAGCTTAGAAGATAGATCATCATAGTTTTTTGAATAAGCGATGGCATTTTTATTCCATGTAGTTAAAATATAAATTTCTGTATATACATCTAAAATAAAGTTGTCTTTATTTACAAAAATAAAAGACGACAACTTTCCATCACCAATAGTAGTGTTTCCATAATTGTCTGTCATATATAAAACTGAATCCACAGTACCTACAACTGAAAATTCTGTATTTTTTAATTTTTCACTTACATCGCTAGTAACTGTGATTTTATCTCCAATCTTATAGCTTTTGCTATCTGCTAAACATTCTTTATCATTTTCAGGCATTTTTCCATCGATCAATTTAACAGTATTTACATCTTCGATTGCATGGATTCTTATGGTTTTTTCATTATTTAACACATCTAGAGAATAGCTTGGAAAAACAGCGTCTACATTTTCTAAAGATTTTAATACATTTACATCTTCATTGGTGAGTCCCATGGAACTTACAATTTTAAAATTCATGAGATTATGATTTTTATAATAATCATCAGCAGTTGTCACTATATCAGGAGAGCTCGACTGTATTCCAGAACAAAATCCAATACCAACTAAGATGATTATAAATAGTGAAATATATCTTCCAAATGACCTTTTTATTTTCATCAATGTATTTTTATAGATCAATTAAATCACCACACAATTTCTTCAGTCTTTTTAGGGTTTTCATTTATGACAATATCATGTACTGTTCCATTTTTGATTTTAATAACTTTATCTGCGATATCAGCGATAGCATTATTGTGTGTAATTAATATGGTGGTCATACTCATTTCTTTACAGGTCTTTTGCAAGAGTCCAATTATCATCTGACCTGTTAAACTATCTAAAGCACCAGTAGGCTCATCACATAAGAGCAATTTTGGATTTTTCGCAATGGCTCTTGCTATTGCAACACGCTGCTGTTCACCACCTGATAATTGTGAAGGAAAATTATTCATGCGGTCAGATAATCCAACCTGATCTAAAATTGTCTTTGGTTCTAATGAATCAGAACATATCTGACAGGCAAGCTCTACATTTTCTATAACAGTTAGGTTGTTAACAAGGTTATAAAATTGAAACACAAATCCTATATCACTACGCCTATAATTTACAAGCTCTCTTTTACCATATTTGTGAATTTCGTTATTATCAACTATAATACTTCCTTCGCTTGGGCTATCCATTCCGCCAAGTAGATTTAATACTGTTGTCTTCCCTGCACCAGATGGTCCAAGTATAACAACAAGCTCACCTTTTTCTATTGAGAAGGAGCAGTCTTGAACTGCTGTAATCATCATATCCCCAAGTGAATAATCTTTTCTTATGTTTTTTAATTCAATAAGTGACATCTATATACCTCCGATTTTTAACAAACAATATGTTGATTAACAAACACAGATACAGTATACTAACATTAAAAAATAATTGCAACAATAATATAGAAGGTAACCGTAAGTTTTGCAACATATTTTGAAAAAATGTTTAATAAATTGCTAAACTAGATAAAATTTTTTAGGGGGTGATGTACATAGAAATAAAGAAAACTGATAGACGAATTAGATATACAAAGATGGTTATAAAAGAAAGTTTTATAAAATTTTTAAAACAAAAGCCAATTTCAAAGATATCTGTAAAAGAAATATGCGATGATGCAGATATCAATAGGGCAACTTTTTATGCTCATTATTTAGATCAATATGATCTGCTTTATCAAATAGAAAACGAAATTATTAATGATATTAATGAATATTTAAAAAATTATGAATTTAAAGTTAAGAATGTTATGCCATTTGAGATGACTGAGAAAATTTTAGAATATGTTAAAAAAAATGCGGATATTTTTGATACTTTGCTTAATTTAAACGGAGATATAAACTTTCAAAATGAACTTACAAAGATTATAGCACAGCATTCTAGTTTAATGAATAAAACTGATTCCGTAAGCAAAGAAGATGTAGAATATATATTTCATTTTTTAACTACTGGCAGTGTGGGTATAATCCAAAAATGGCTAAAAGATGGCATGAAAAAACCTAGTAAAGAATTAGCACAGCTTATTTTAAAAATGGCTTTTGAAGGGCAGTCATCATTTTAATATATTTGAAGAGGTAACCGGAGTTGGGATATATACTAAGGTTAACTAAAAATACAATCATTTATTTATTATCAATTATCATCTATTTTTTATCTATTTAAATCTTTTTTTATCATGATAAAAATCTCCTTTTAGTTTGTTTAATGAGTAAATTTATTTGATTATAAATTTGATTTACTTTATTATATCTTACTTTAGGAGTTTTTTTTATTACAAAAAATTCTTAATTATTGATATGGATTCGGTAAAAACTTTAAGACCATATTTTAAAAGCAACCAAAATTTACTTGTTATTTTTTGAAAGTTTTATAAGATACTAATATTAAATTAATATGCAAATTTTATATTAATAATCATTAAAGTATATGAATTAAAGTTTATGGTAAAAAACTAAGAATAAGATGAAAAAATTGATTAAGAAAGGAATAAAGACTATGCATATAAGACAAGTGGGTTTAAAAAAATCATTGAGTTTATTTATATGTTCAATGATTTTTTTACCATTATTTATAAACATAAAAATTGTACATGCAGCTGATCCTGCAATGGTAGAAAGCTATACTGATTTATATGGTGTAGTTAGAGGTGGTATTGCATCACCAATTACCCTTGATGCAACTAAAACTAAAATTATGTTTGATTATGAAGTTCGTTATTCTTTAAATGTGATACTAGAAAACAACTTTTTTGTCATGCAATTTCCACCAGATATTGCTCAGCAAATAAGTAAAATTGAGATAAAGGGTTCTTCACTTGCATTAGGTATTTCAAACGTATCAATAAATCCTGTTACAGGAATAGCCTTTATTGATACATCATCAATTCTTCAAGATGGGTTTATAGGTTATATGCAAAATTCATCAATTACAATCACTCTAAAAACATCCCTAGTTAATCTTCCAGATGCTGAGTATCCAGTAAGAACACATATATCTAATGCTACAGGAAAAGTAGGATTAGGTACTGTATCTTATGGAGTTATTGAGCGTACTAATACCTTTTTACCAGCAGAGGAAGATACTGGTTATAATTATGGAATTGTTAATTCTGCACTTATGTATAAAAATGGGCTTCCAAGTGCTACATCTAATGTAATTGAATTGTCGCATGAAGAAAGCCATAGCCTTGAAGTTAATACATTACCTATAGATCGTGCTTACTATAGATATTATGTTGATCCTGATTTATTACCTTATGTTGATCATTTCGCTTTTAAAAAACCAAACGGAAGCTGGACAGATGTACAACCAAATGCAAGTGGTATTGCAAGTGTACGTATTAATTCAGTTTATGCAGGGCTTATATCTGCAGAAACTCCATATGTTATGGATTTTAATGTTGTATTAAAATCACCATATGTAATGAGAGATTTACCAATAAGTAAAGTTTATAGAATTGGTGTAATTGCACAGTCTGATCCATTAATTGGTACTGATAGATATATGGAAAATTCTGCTTCTGAAATAGCTATCTTTGGATTAGGAGATGATTTACCCCCAAAAATTATATCAGTTGATCCAAAACTAAATACTGGAGAAGATTACACAGGTCAATGGACAAATAAAGACGTAAATTTAAATTTTATTGCGACAGATAATTTTGGCTTAAGAGTAGATCGTTATAAACTTTTTGCTAAGGACATTAATGGAAATGATATGGCTTCTCC
>JAVBPQ010000161.1:0-13916 GCA_031549525.1 Clostridiaceae bacterium
GTTCTTTGCTGATATAACAAAACTTTCATCTTTACCATCATATGAGATGGAAGAGATATTTTTCTTTGATAGATTGCCAACTAATTTGACCTATCCATATATTCAGCCTGTATTGTTTCATAAAGCACAAGGATGGTTAAATATACATGGTTTAAGTCAAGATGAATTATGGGATACCTATGATAAAGATAGAAATGTTATAGGGAAAACTCATAGGAGAGGTGATCCTATGGAGGATGGCGAATTTCATCTAGTTGTTATTGCTTGGATAATGAATAAAAATGGCGAGTTTTTAATAACGAAGAGATCTAAAGCTAAGGGATACCCTAATATGTGGGAATGTACAGGAGGTGCTGCAGTTTCAGGAGATACAAGTTTAACTGCAGTAATCCGTGAAGTTAAAGAAGAAACTGGGCTTAATATTTTAGAGGAAAAGGGGGAATTCTTATTTACTGTAAAGAGAGAGAATAGTTTTTTGGATATTTGGCTCTTTAGGCAAGATGTGGAAATTGATGAGGTTATTTTAGATAAAAATGAGACATGTGATGTAAAATGGGCAACTAAAGATGAAATAAATAAGATGATGGATGATGGTGAGTTTATATCCTCTGATTATATAAATAGACTCTTTGAAATGATAAGCTAAAACTTTATCGATCATTAGTAATTGATGAAAATTGTATTTTTTGGTTTATCTAATGAGCTTAAAATATGAAGTGAAAAATAAAAATATATTTTTAGAATTTAAAAAGGAGTTTTAGGAGTTTAGTGTAAATAATACCTAAAAATATATTTTTTAGGAGGGTAATGGTGAAAAAAACTGAGCTTAGTATTAAATTTTCAAAGATTATGGTGCTTTTGATGCTTTTTAGTACGTTGCTGGGAACTGTAACTTGGGCAAATAATACTACTAGTAGTAGTAAAATCACAAATAAAACAGTTTGGGAAGTAGATAGTAAGATTGCAGTAGGGGATGATAGCAGTTTTGCAATAAAAAAGGATGGTACACTTTGGGCTTGGGGTAATAATTTCTCTGGAGAACTTGGAGATGGAACAACAGTTGATAAAAACACTCCTATAAAAATAATGAATGATGTAAAATCTGTTTTTAGTTGTAATGATAACACTCTTGTACTTAAAAATGATGGTTCGCTTTGGAAATTTGGAGATAGTGATTCGTTATTTTTTGATGCTGTTAATGATAAACACATAAAAATTATGGACAATGTAGTATCAGCTGCTGTAGGTTCAAGCGCATCTTATGTTATAAAAAGCGATAAAACATTGTGGGCTTGGGGAGTTAATATTCTTGGAGAAGTTGGAAATGGAACAGATGAATATATAGAGACTCCTGTAAAGATAATGGATGATGTTTCATTTGTTGGAGCAGGAAATTATTGCGGTTTAGCTATTAAAACAGATGGAACGCTTTGGACATGGGGAGATAATTCTTTTGGACAACTTGGAGATGGAACAACAATTAATAGATATAAACCTGTAAAGATAATGAACGATGTAGTATCAGCTGATGCAAGTTTTAGTAATAGCTTTGCAGTAAAAAAAGATGGAACCTTATGGGGTTGGGGATTTAACAATTCAACCTTAGGTGATGGTACAAGTGAGGATAGATTAAAACCAGTTAAAATATTAGATAATGTTCAATCTGTTTGTGTGGGTTTTTCAACAATTTATGCAATAAGAAAAGATAATACATTATGGGGTTGGGGTGAAAATGATTCTCGATATGAAAAATTATTGCTTGCTTCTAATGTTTCTAAATCTGCAAATGAGAATTTAATAAAAACTCGTAAAAAAATCATGGATAGGGTGCTGGATGTATGGAGTTGGGATGGAGATGATTCCCAGTATCAAAAACTATTGCTTGCTGCTGAATCCACAAATGAACGTTTTTTAGAAATTCCTAAAAAAATCATGGATAAGGTATTGGCTGTAAAACATATAGATGAGTTTACTTTAGCTGTAATGACAGATGGCTCCTTAATAGCTTGGGGAAAAAATAATAGAGGTCAAATAGGTGATGGAACAAATATAGACCATAAATCACCAGTTAAAGTGATGCCAGCAGGTAGCATATCTACTGTAAAATAAACAAAAATAGCCTTCTATGTAAAGCATAGAAGGTAATTTTATGGTGAAATTTAAAGAAATTTCAAGGAATGATATAAACCCTTTTAATGTTTAGAAAAATCCAAAAAAATTCTTCTCATAAAACTTATTTACGATTTTTGTAAATAATTAAGCATCTCTTTAGAAATTCCAGTTAAGCCATGGTCTTTATCTTTTAACATAATAACTTCGGAGTCTTTAACTAAAGCTTTAAATTTATCTTTAGTTTCTTCTACATTAATATTTTCATCATTCTCCCCAAGAAATAAAGCACAAGGCATATTTAATTTTTCTAATTCATCATCTTTAAATAGAGGAATCTCATCCTTTCTTTTATTAACACGAGCTTGAATATAATTTTGATAATTAAGTATAACTTCAGGAATAGGAATGCCTGCATTTATAAATTGTAATATTATATTAATTCCTTCTTCAACCTTAGGAAATACGGATATAGCTAAATCTATAATTTTATTATTACTTACAATTCCAAGAGGAGATATTAAAATAAGCTTAGAAACCTTTTCTGGATAATTAATTGAGAACTTAGTAGCAATAAAAGCTCCAAGAGAAGCTCCTATTAAAATAGATTTTTGTATATCTAAAAAATTAAATATGTCAGAAAGCCAGTCTATATAATCATCAGTATCAAAAGAAAGCTTTTCATCAGTGCTTTTACCTGGTCCACCAGGTAAATCCAAGGCATATACTCTATAAGATTTGCTAAAATTTGAAATTTCTTCAATCCATACAGCAGCATTTGTATAAGCAGAGTGCAAAAGTATAATAGGTGGTGCTGAAACTCCCCCTGATGCAATACAAAATGTATCTCCAAAACGATTTTGAATATTTAATTTTTCGTATTTAACTGATATTTGTTCCAATAGCGTATCATAAAAATTCAAAATCTTATCCTTTGATTCATCTGAAGTAAATGTTTTCATCTTTTTCCCCCTCCTTCAATTAAGCATCTTATATATATATTATACCATAGATGATCATATTTTAGTGACTATTCCCAAACTTCCATTTACTATAACTTTATCTCCAGTTTTTAGCATAGTTGTTCCATTTCCGCATCCCACAACTGCAGGTATTCCAAGTTCACGAGCAACGATTGCGGCATGGGATAAGGGGGCGCCTATATCTGTAATGATTGCTCCTGCCTTTGGAAACATAGGTGTCCATCCCACATTGGTGAGAGATGTGACTAGTATCTCGCCCGTTTGGAATTTATCTGATTCATCAAAGCTGCTAAGTATCCTAACGACTCCTTCGACCACTCCAGGAGCACCAGCAAAGCCTTTAATTACATTTTCATCTAATATTTTACTATTAACATTTGGATCATAATAATCTTGGCGCCTGTCCTTTAAGTTTATCCACTCATCAGGATTAAAACGCCCTCTTATATATTGAGGAAATATTGGATACTTTCTATATTTTTCAAAATTTTGTCGCCTATCTTTTAAGTTTTTAACCATAGATTCATCGCCTTGCAATAATTTAGGTATTTCAAAGCAATATACCATAAAGATATCATCAAAAATCTCAGTAACTTGTCCTATTTTAATGAGCAAATGCCTCATGGCTCTAAATATCTTTAAAAATTCACTTCTTAAGGATTCTCTGGTATTTGCATCGTTTGAAATGGTATCAAGTTTTTTTTCAAGCCATTCTTTCTTATTTGGGAATTTCTTTATAAACATATCCTTTGCTCTTTTAAATTCTTGTTTTTGACTTTCTATAAGTTTCCTTGGGCTTATATTTGAACTTTTAAATTCTTCAATCTGCTTATCAATGTAGTTTATATCATCTCCAGGATATTCATAATATACTTCGAATTCGTGAGGGCTTCTATGTCCATATAACTCTGCATATCTTTCACGGCTAAGCTTTCCTTCTATAATTTCTTCAATACCTAAAAGAGGTTCCATGCTAGCCAAGGTATTTGATTTACTAAAATTAGAACAGAGAAGATTTGCCTGCTCTTCACCTACCATGGTAACTAGTCTTTTTCTTAGAGAATTAAGGGTTGTACTTCCTGCTCCCCCAAACCATATATACCATAGGCTAGATAAAAATGGTCTTAAATTTTGCCATAATTTTAAAATTTCATCTCTAGAATTTGTTTCTTTTATAGCCTTCATGGTTTTAGCATACCAGATAGATGTATATTCTAAATAATGAGATTTTTGCTCCTTACTTTCTTTTCTAATCCTTAAAGTTCTTTTAGCTCTTGAAGTAACATCTTTTATAAGGGGCAAAAATTTAAATGGATATATTGGCACAGTTAAGCCTTTAGGGATGTATCCAAATACATCGCTCATTAATGCTTCAGTATTTTTAACATTAAACCCTACCTTAGCCATAGCTGAATATATGATGCTTATATTGGTATAACATCTGCCGCATATATTGCCAAACATAAGATATCCAGGTATCTTTTGACACTCAAGATCCATTTCATGCAAAATGCTCCAAGTAAAAGGACTCATAACATCAGGTATAGCTTCCATTACATTATTAGATGTCCAAAGAGCATCAGTGTCAAGGCTTTGATTGATTTCATAGGTATCATAGTTTATGGTTTCTAATGTGGTTATAGGTCTTGCTTGGACGATGAATAGATTTTTATCATCATCTATTACCCATTCGATATCCTGCTTTAAATTAAAAATATTCTCAATCCTTTTAGTCATATTGTACATTGTTTTTGCATAATATTTAAAAATACCATTTCCTTCATATTTACCATTAACTCTTGAAATTTTAAATTCATATGCATTGTTTTCGCCAGAAACAAGGCTCTCGCCTGCACCATAGACATAGTTTCCGATCATATTCACATGGCTGCCTGTGATTGGATCTACTGAAAATAAAACACCTGACATCTTAGCCTTTATTAAAACTTGTACTACAACTGCGATACTATGGTTTTCATCTATTCCATGAGCTTTGCTATATTCAGCTACACGGAGAGATTTAGCTGAAGCGGAAACTCTTTTAACAGCTTCTATTACATCTTCTTTAGATACATCAAGGACTGTTTCAAATTCTCCAGCAAAGGAGGTCTTTACACTATCTTCAGATAGAGCAGAAGATCTTACACAAAGTTTAACATCAGGAAGCATGTCTAAATGCTGTTTAATGCTGAGCGTAGCATCATCTTTTAAATTGTTATCTAAAAAGGCAGTGGATAATATTACAAAGCCTTCAGGTACAGGAATTTTATTTTGGTACATTTTGCTAAGAGATGCACCTTTCCCGCCAGCTAATTTAAATAAATCTCCTGAAACCTTGCTAAAGTGATAAACACATTCCATTTTTTTCACTCCTTATAAAATGCAGTCTTCAATGTTAAAATATACTCATCAATTTCTTTTATATAACGTGAATATTCTTCTTTATAGTCTTTTAATTTGGCACCTTGTTTTGCTTGAGCTTCACTATAGCCCTTAAAAGTAAATACTATTATATCAATGGCTCTTTTTACATCGATATTTGGTTTAAATAAGGACAAATCTATATTAGATAATATTTTTTCTTGTGCTTGAATAAATAAACTTTTATTGTCCAAACTAATTTTTGTAGCAACAGCAGGATCCTTTTCAAAAAAAGCAGATACTACAAATTCAAAGATAGAAGGGTATTTATTTGTAAGTTCAATTTTAGACAAAACTAGACTTTTAAATCTCTTTAAAATATCCCTATCTGCAAGCTTTATCTGCTTATAATAATCTTCAAGCAAGGTATTTATTGAATAATCAAAGAGAAATAAAAATAAATCTTTTTTGGTTCCAAAATAATAGAACAAAAGACCTTTTGATATATGAGATTTTTTTATTATCTCATCTGTAGTGGTCTTTTTATAGCCATTGTTTGCAAATTCATCCATTGCTACGGTTAAGAGATTAATCCTCTTAGACTCTTCCATAGCAAATATTTTATGATTTTGTAAATTATTCATTTTAGCACCTTAAAAAATAATTTGACTCATATGGTCAATATGATTATAAATCTATTGACTAATCTAGTCAAGAAAGATTTAAAAAAGAATTGGATGTGATAGTATAGTATGATTTTAATAAATGAACATGGGATTAATACATGCGCTGAAGATGGAGGAGAGAAGTTATTTTATCCTTGGAATACCATAACCTCCCTCATTGTGGTTGAGAATTTTTTTATATTTATGGCTCCTGATGAGACTTCAATTTACTTTAAAAAGGAGCATTTACCTATGGATGATGAGGAGTTTATAAGGAATATAGAAGTATACATTCCAAAGGAGAGGATAATATATAATAAATTAGAAAAGCAGAATGTATTTTTGTGAGAAATAGATAGGAGGCTGTTGCTTACTGATTTTTATTAGTAAGCACAGCCTCTATTTAACGATTTTTTATCTTTTTATTTTTACTATAGAATAGAAAAAATATGAGCACAACTATAAATGATAAGGTTTGTGCTATGGCTATCCTAATAGTTTGAAGCTCGTCAACACCTGAAGATGTGACTATATGTAGCAAATTTATTGCTGAATTATTTATAAAATGAGCTGACATACTTGCCCATAATGAACCTGTGATTTTAAATAACATGCAATATTGAATGCCTAGTAAAGTACTGGTTACAACTAACAATAAACTTGACATCATCGCACCCATGATGGATTGTTGTCCATCGATTAAGTTGCGCAAGGGCTGAGCAATATGCCATATGCCAAATAATATAGATGAAAAGATGCAAGCTTTTAGAAAAGTATATCTTTCTTCCATTAGTGTTGAGAATAGACCACGAAAAACTCCTTCTTCCATTACTACATTAATTATATTGCCTACAATACATATAAACAAAGATATAAAGCTACTTTGCATAGCAGCATTGCCTAAAATTGAATAGCTTGTTACATAAAATTTTAAAACTGGAGCATTGTTTGATGATGATTGTATTAATAATTCTGTACCGTAAGCTATGGTAAAAACAGTAACACCTAATAATAATCCAAGTAAAGTGTCAGGGATAAATTTATTTACATAAAAACCAATGTCTGAAAGTTTATAATGCAACAATTTAGCAGCCAAAATTAGTAAGATGATTCCAATGATTTTATGAATAAATGCTTCTCCAATTATGGATTGATCTGTACGAATGAAGAAATATTCAATAAATCTAAAGGCAAAGCAAGTTGAGTAAAATATGAGAGTAAATTTTATAGGATGAATTTTGTTATACATACTTTCACCTCAGGAACATTATAACAAATTATTCTCTAATGTTTCTATTATTTTTACATAAAACTTAATTTTCTTTTATATTTTTATGTTTTAAAAAATTACTTATTTTTTTAAAATGATTTGATATTGAAAGTATTTTTATTTAAAATATAATGCATTTTTGCATCATTTAAAATGGAAAGTATATTGACAATCAAAGTATTTTTGAATTATATTATTTATATGTATTTTACTTTTTTAGGCTATTATTTTTTTATTATTTAAGGAGAATATTATGAGTGAAGTTTTTATAAAGGAGGTTATAGAAAATTTTTCAAAGTATAAAATACATAGGTTAAAACTAATCTACAATGGTATTTTAATAGAATTGGAAAAAGATTCTATAAGCCCTTATGATTTATATAATCTATCAAATGAAAAAGCGAGCTTAGATCCTTTTAATTTAGAAGTTACAACAAAAAATATAAATGTAAATACAGGTGATGTTAAAAATGAGATAAAGAAAGATATAGAAGTAGTAAAATCTCCAATAGTTGGAACATATTATTCCTCGTCATCTCCTGGATTAAAACCATTTGTTGAAGTTGGAGCTATGGTTTTAAAAGGGCAAACCATATGTATTATTGAAGCTATGAAAGTTATGAATGAGATCAAGGCTCCTTGTGAGGGTATGATTCATGAGATTTATATCTCAGATGGTAATATTGTGGAATACGATTTACCTATTTTATCAATACGCAAAACAGAGGTTTTAAATGATTAAGAAATTGCTTATAGCAAACAGAGGAGAAATTGCAGTTAGAATAATCAGAACCTGTAAGGAGATGGGCATAGAAACAGTAGCAGTTTATTCTCCTATAGATAAGGATTCTCTTCATGTTCAATTAGCTGATGAAGCATTTTGCGTTGGCGGAAATAAAATCAGTGAAAGCTATTTAAATATGCACAATATAATAAGCGCTGCTATTTTATCTAAATGCAATGCAATACATCCTGGGATTGGATTTTTATCAGAGAATGCTGATTTTGCAAGAAAAGTTAAAGAATATGGACTTATTTTTATTGGTCCTAGTGCAGAGTGCATTGAAAAGATGGGAAATAAATCCATGGCAAAGGATACCATGAAAGAAGCTGGTATACCAGTTGTACCAGGTTCTTGTGGCATAATAAATGATGTAGAAGAAGGGAAAAAAATTGCATATGAAATTGGATATCCTGTGTTAATCAAAGCGTCAGCTGGAGGCGGCGGAAGGGGAATGCGCATAGCAAATTCTGAGGATAAGTTTGAAGAGAGCTATTATACAGCAAAGAATGAAGCAAAGGCTGCCTTCTTAGATGATTCTGTGTATTTAGAAAAGCTCATTCTAAATCCAAGGCATATAGAGTTTCAGGTTTTAGCAGATAATTATGGAAATATAGTTCATTTAGGAGAAAGAGATTGTTCAATTCAGAGGAGAAATCAAAAATTAGTTGAAGAGTCTCCTTCTGTTTTTTTAACAAAAGAGAAGAGAAAAACTATGGGAGACATTGCAGTCCTTGTGGCAAAGAATATTGGATACAGCAATGCAGGGACTGTGGAATTTGTAGTTTCTCAAGATTGCAGTTTTTATTTTATAGAGATGAATACAAGGATACAGGTGGAGCATCCTGTAACAGAGCTTGTAACAGGGATAGATCTAATAAAGCAGCAGATTAGAATTGCTTCAAATTTAGAACTCAATTTTAAACAAGATGATATAAATTTTAAAGGTCATGCTATAGAGTGCAGGATAAATGCAGAAAATACTTATGATAATTTTAAACCAAGCGCTGGTACTGTAACAAGCTTGCTTTTGCCTGGAGGATTTGGCGTGAGGATGGATACTGCATTATATCAAGGATATAAGATACCTCCGTTTTATGATTCTATGATAGGAAAGCTCATCGTTTATGGAAACACAAGGCTTGACGCTATAAGAAAGATGAGGAGATCCCTTGAAGAGCTTATAATAGATGGGGTAGATAATAATATAGAGTTTCAGTACCTTATAATGCACCACCCTAAATTTATAAGAGGAAATTTTGATACTGGTTTTGTAGATAATTTAATGGAGGAATTGGTGCAGTAATATGGATGATTTATACCTTAAGAGAAAAGAGAGACTTTTATTTTTTAAAAATATGCGCAAAAAAATATTTGATAATAAAAAGGAGGATATTAAAAATAACTATACTAAAACATGTTCAACATGTGACAGGGTTTTAACAAAAGAGGAATTAATAAACAATTTATATGTATGTCCAACGTGCAATAGAAATTTTAACTTAAGTGCAAAAGATAGAATACAAATGCTTATTGATGTTGGTACATTTAAAGAGATTAACGGAAGACTAAAAGCTCATAATCCTATTAAGTTTCCTGGATATGAAGAAAAGATAAAGTCAGCTATTGAATCTTCAAAGATAAATGAAGCTATAATTACAGGAGAATGTATGATTGAAAATAATAGATGCATTATTGGAGTCATGGATAACAATTTTTTAATGGGAAGCATGGGAGAAGTGGTTGGAGAAAAAATTACAAGAGCAATTGAAGCTGCAATTAAAAAGAAATTGCCCTTTATAATTGTGTGTACATCAGGAGGAGCTAGAATGCAAGAAGGCATCATATCTTTGATGCAGATGTGCAAAACGAGTGCAGCTCTTTCTTATTACAATAAAAAAAATTTGTTATATATATCTGTCTTGACAAATCCAACAACTGGCGGCGTAACTGCAAGCTTTGCAATGCTTGGAGATATAATTTTAGCTGAACCCGATGCTTTAATTGGATTTGCAGGTCCTAGGGTTATAGAACAAACTATTAAACAAAAATTGCCAGAAGGATTTCAAAGATCAGAATTTTTACTTGAATCAGGATTTATTGATATGATAGTGGAGAGAAAAGACTTAAGGTCAGTTTTAGGGAAGCTTTTATATATGCATCAGGGGGTATAATTTTGGACATTAAGGAAGCTGAAAAAAAGATTAGGGATCTAGAATTGAAATTATTAACTATTAGCGATGGAGAAGATACTTATGAAGTTAGAGAAAAATTAATGAATGAAATTAAAGAGATAGAGCAATCTGTATTTTTAAATCTTACTCCTTGGGATAGGGTATATTTAGCAAGAAAGCCTGAAAGACCTAATGCATTTTATTATATAAATAATTTATTTGACGATTTTTTAGAGCTTCATGGTGATAGAAACCATAAGGATGATAAAGCTATTTTAGGAGGGATTGCGCTTTTTATGGGAATGCCTGTAACTGTAATTGCTCAGATAAAGGGAAAGACCATGGAAGAAAATCTTAAATATAATTTTGGAATGGCAAATCCTGAAGGATACCGCAAATCTTTAAGGCTTATGAAACAAGCTGAAAAGTTTAAAAGACCTATCATCACATTTATAGATACACCAGGAGCTTTTCCTGGAATTGAGGCAGAGACAAATGGACAAGGTGAAGCTATTGCAAGAAATTTATTTGAGATGATGGAGCTTTCTTCTCCTATTATTGCGATAGTCATTGGAGAAGGAGGAAGTGGCGGTGCTCTTGCCCTTTGTGTTGCAGATAGAATTTGGATGCTTGAAAATTCTATTTTTTCAATTTTATCTCCAGAAGGTTTTGCGTCCATACTTTGGAAGGACTCCTCACGGGCAAAAGAAGCTTCTGAAATTATGAAATTAACTTCTTATGATTTATTAAAATTAAATGTTATTGATAAAGTGATTAAGGAACCCCTTGGTGGGATTCATAGAAATCCTTTTAGCATCATAGATGATTTAAAGGTATCAATTAGTGAAACACTAAATGAATTATCAAGTATAAAACCTAAAGTATTGTTAGAAAAACGATATAAAAAATTCAGAAATATTGGAGATTTAACATGAAGGATAATAGAAAGATAATAAACGATCTTATTGTAATATTATTCAATAATATTCTCACAATAGAAGAAAAATACTTGAGGGAAAAGGGGATAAAAAGTTTAAGCATGAATGAGGTTCATGTTATTGAAGCTATTCATGAGGATAGAGAAAAGACTATGACAAGTGTATCTACAAGGCTAATGATAACCCTAGGTACATTGACTACTTCTATCAATAAATTAGAAAAAAAAGGATTTGTAAGGCGAAAAAGAGATGTAATAGATAGGCGCATAATAAGATTATCTCTTACTGAGATGGGAGAAATAATAAACAAAATCCATGAAGATTTTCATAGCCATTTGGTTGATAAGATTTTAGAAAATGTAAAGCCAGATGAAGATGAGATATTGATGAAATCCTTAGAAGCCATCTCTGAATTTTTTAAGAGAATGAAAGATAAATATACTGAAAAGTTAAAGGGGGAGTAACATGTCTGGTGTTAAAATAGCAGGAGTTGGGAAAGGATTGCCTAAAAAGAGGGTAAATAATTTTGAACTTGAAAGTTATATTGATACAAGTGATAGATGGATACAAGAGAGAACTGGAATTAAAAATAGATATATATCAACTGGTGAAACTACTTTAGATATAGCATATGAAGCATCTAAAGATGCAATTAATAAAGCGAAGATCAAACTTGAAGAAATTGACCTTATAATCGTTGCAACTGTGACACCAGATTGCTTTACACCATCTGTTGCCTGTTTGCTCCAAGGTAAATTAGGCTTAGGAGATAAAAAAGTCATGGCTTTTGATATAAATGCTGCATGTACAGGATTTATATATGCCATGAAGATTGCAAAGGAGCTTATCGATGGCAAACAAAGCAAATGCGCACTTGTTTTAGGGGCAGAGATTTTATCAAAGGTGGTAAATTGGAAAGATAGGAATACCTGTGTACTCTTTGGAGATGGAGCTGGAGCTGCAATATTAAAGGAGAGTGAAGAAGAGAGCATACTGTACAGCATGGCATATAGCAAGCCAGATGAAAAGGAGTTTTTACACATAAATTCAATTGGGGTAAATAATCTATTTTGTAAAAATGAAAATGATACCCATTTGACCATGAATGGAAAAGAAGTCTTTAAATTTGCTACATCTTCAATAAAATATAGCATAAAAGATATTCTTGAAAAATCGGGGCTTAATATAGATGATATAAAATATTTTGTTCCGCATCAGGCAAACTATAGGATAATAAAGAATGTTGCTGTGGATTTAAAAATAGACGAGAGCAGATTTTTTATAAATATTGATGAATATGCAAATACTTCTTCTGCAAGTATTCCTATGGCTCTTAGTGAAATGTATGAAAGGAATTTAATATCAAATGGAGATTATATAGTTTTGGTAGGATTTGGAGGAGGACTTACCTGGGGAGCTTCCCTTATAAGATGGGTAAGTTAGGAGTTTTTTATGAGTATTGTAAAATTGTTAAATATAAAATATCCGCTGATTCAAGGCGGTATGGCTAATATAGCAACTGCAAAGCTTGCAGCTGCAGTTTCAAATAGCGGAGCTCTTGGATTAATAGGCACAGGTGCTATGGATAAAGAGCAAGTCAGAGAAGAGATTAAAAGATGCAGAGAGTTAACTGATAAACCTTTTGGAATAAATATAATGCTTATGAATCCTCATGCAGAAAAAATTGCAAAGCTTGCAATAGAAGAGGAAATAAAGGTTGTAACAACTGGTGCAGGAAATCCTGGACCTTATATGGATATGTGGAAAAATGCAGGTATTATTGTGATACCTGTAGTACCTGCAGTTTCTCTTGCGATTAGAATGGAGAGGCTTGGAGCTGATTGTGTTATAGCAGAAGGAACAGAAGCTGGAGGGCATGTGGGAGAGCTTACTACTATGGCCCTTGTACCTCAAATAGTGGATGCTGTAAAAATACCAGTAATTGCAGCAGGAGGTATTGCAGATGGAAGGCAGCTTGCTTGCGCTTTTATCCTTGGAGCGCAAGGCGTACAGGTGGGTACCTGTTTGCTTGCTGCTGTTGAATGCCCTATTCATGATAATTATAAAAATGCAGTTTTAAAAGCAAAGGATACAGATACAACCGTTACAGGAAGAATTTCAGGAGTACCTGTTAGGATTATGAAAAATAAGATGTCAAGGAGATATCTAGAGCTTGAGAAAAAAGGAGCGACAAAGGAAGAGCTTGAAGAGTTGACTTTAGGCTCCCTTAGGCAGTCTGTGTTTTTTGGAGATATTGAAAATGGATCAGTTATGATTGGTCAGGTTGCTGGAATGATTAACGAGATAAAGCCTGCAAAAGAAATCATCGAATCCATGTTTAAAGAAGCAGAAAATATTACCATGGACCTTCAAAATAATATGAAGAATCTGTTAGGTGAATGATGGAAAAGATAGGTTTTTTATTTTCAGGGCAAGGCTCTCAATATGTAGGCATGGGAAAATCATTATATGATGATAATGAGGTTTTTAGAAGGGTATTTGACTCTGTTAAATTGCCTTTTGATATAAAAAGGATATGCTTTGAAGGCAGCCTAGAGGAATTATCTAAAACAGAAAATGCCCAGCCTGCTATTGTTTTAATGTCAATAGCTATTTTAGAGATCTTAAAGCAAGA
>JAVBPQ010000038.1:0-9287 GCA_031549525.1 Clostridiaceae bacterium
ATAACCATCTCCATCATCGCTATCCATGATGAGAAGTGGCATAATTACTCCTAAAGCTTCGATAGATGTCACAAGGTCTAATAACTGAGATTTTGACGGTTTAGGAAAAAAGTTTAAAACCTCAGGCATTTCATGGAGATCTTTAAGAGGGATGTAGTCAAATTTTTGAAAATAATCAATACCATCTTTATAATTAGATTCTAGCACTAGATCTTCTCTTATTTTTTCATTTTCTAAAATTTTTTCTTCCCCTAAGTCAAATTTCACTCCAGCTTTTGTTAGGGCTTCTTGAACCATTTCATCTCTAAAATTTGTTTCTATAATAATTGCATCATCTTTTTTATTAGTATTTTTATCGATATTGTCTTTATTTTCCATATAAAATCTCCTTCAACACTTTAATTTAAAATTTAGTCTATTATTAAATAGGTATTTTAAAGATTAAAAAATTATGATAAAAATAAAAAAGATCTCTTATCAGAGAATTTTTCTCTCTTTGACTGGAGCTTATGTAAATGGTATAATATTATAAAATTATAACGTTTTTAAAAAATTAATATTAATATGGAGTAGGGTGGTTTTGTGCAAGAGAACACTATTATTTTGGCTTGTAGTACATTAAGACAAGAGTTAGAACTTGTTATGGACAGGCTTTTATGCTCATACCCTGTAGAATGGGTAGATTCAGGGCTGCATGTTTGGCCAGATAGTTTACGAATTAATATTCAAAAAAAGCTAGATGAGCTTGATCCAAAGTACACCACAGTTTTGATGTTGTTTGGCTTTTGTGGAAATAGCATGGTTGGAATAAATTCTAACGATAGAACTATTATCCTTCCTCTTGCTGCTGATTGCATTCCCATTTTTCTAGGCTCTCAAGAAGAGCGTGATAGAGCAGGAATGGATACCTATTTTTTCACAGCAGGTTATTTAAATTTTGAGACTACTATGGTTAGTGAATTTAAAAGGGCTATAACAAAGTATGGTCAAAAAAGAGGAAGCAGCATTATGAGAGCGTTGATGGCTCATTATAAGAGGTTAGCAGTTGTAGATACAGGAGCTTTTGAAGTCCAAGCTGTTGTAGATGGAGTTAAGGAGTTGTCTGATGAGCTTGAAATTCCTACTGTTGTCTTACAAGGTAATTTAAGAATAATAGAGAATCTATTACTAGGAAATTGGCAAGAGGAAGATTTTTTGATTGTAAGACCAGGGGGTTCTATAAAGCTTGAAGATTCACTAAGTGTAGGAAAATCATTGATTTGTTGATTTAGATAAATAGATAAAGTGAGCAATTTACTGCTCACTTTTTATATGTCATATTATATTTCATAAAAATTATTTAATTGAAAATTAGTATTTTCATTATCCAGTGTCACATATATAATTTTATTTTCTAGCTTTGATAACTCTAATGCTTCTTCATAAAATGCAGCTACAGTGGCATTTACATATGGTGTTAAAAATAAAAATCCTATCCCACAGAGTAGAAAACATAGTATATACCATCCAATAAAGCTTAAATTAAGAAGAAGAAATTTAAAATATTTTCCTCTCATCATTATCTTACTTTGTCTTATATAGTTTAAAGGATTTGTTTTTTTGCAATCCTTTATTAAATAATATACAAAAGCATATCTAAATAAAACTAAAGCAAAACATATGATTATGATAATATCTAGAAGAAGCATAAGGATAACAAATAATATTATTCCGCCATAAGCATTATTGCCAAAATTTGATATAGATGGACTATTTGATAAAGCTATACTAAATATAATTAATATGATGGCTAATGGTATAAAAAAGAGGAAAAACCATAAAAGAGTAAATATACCTATCAATAATGCAGAAAGAAAGCATTCAGAAAATTTTTTAAATCCATCAAAAATATTCGCTATACTAGCCTTTTTTCTTATAATATTTAAGAAAAATGATGCTAGTCCATGGGTAAAGACACCTCCAAATATGAAATTTACTAAAGCACTAAAAAGCATTAGCATATAAGAAATAAAGGAGGTGATAGATCCATAATAAGAAGAGGGAGCTTCATCATATCCATATCTCATAGCTTCAGTTAAGGACTCTAATGATGTTGGCAATTGGATAAGAGAATATAATATCGACGTACCATTTAAAATTAAATATACTATTAAACAAGAAACTATAGCAGTACCCCAATTTCCTCTGAGTCTTTCTCTAGCTATAAATCTTAATTCAGAACTGCTTTTCATATAAAAACTCCTTAAATCAATAAAAAAACTTAAATAACGTAATTTATCTTTAACATATATTATTTTTTATAATATATGTTAAAGATAAAATTATATACTATTAACAAAGAAGATGTTATATGAATTTACCAAAGTCTATAGTGCAATGATTAGGATAATTAAAGATCTTACCTTCCCAAGTTCTGATTTTTACATAATCCTTACCTCTTGAGATGATATATTCAGGTAGAATAGGTGTTTTTCCACTGCCGTTTGGTGCATTTATTATATATGTCGGTATGGCCATTCCTGAGGTATATCCTCTTAAATGCTCCATTATTTCAATTCCGTCATCGATAGATGTATTGAAGTGAGTTGTTCCAAGAACATATTTAGAATGGAATATATAATAAGGTCTCACTCTGCATTTTAAAAGCTCTTGATTTAAAAGCCTCATTATATATTTATCATCATTTACTCCATTTAATAAGACTGTTTGATTTCCAAGGGGTATTCCAATATCAGAGAGTCTGCCGCAGGCTTCCTTTGATTCGCTTGTTATCTCTAAAGGGTGATTGAATTGAGTGTTTATATAAAGAGGTTTGTACTTTTTTAGTACACTTAATAGATTATCATCAATTCTTTGAGGCATGTTGACAAGAGTTCGAGTACCTAATCTTACATATTCAACGGTTTTTATGTCATATAATCTTTCTAAAAGAAAGTCTAGCATACTATCAGAAAGCATCAAAGCATCTCCGCCAGTTATGAGGACATCCCTTATTTCAGGATTATTTCTTATATATTCTATAGATTCTTCTAAGTTTGAAATGGATTGATGTTTATCTGTTGAGCCTATGTTTCTTCTTCTTTGACAATGCCTGCAAAAAGATGCACACACATTTGTAGCGTTTATTATAAGTCTATCTGGATATCGTCTTGTAATGCATTTTGCAGGGTTTGTATATTCTTCTGCCATAGGATCCTTAAGACCATCTTCATTTAATTCTGCAAGAATTGGGATGCTTTGAAGTTTAACTGGGTTAAATTTATCATCATCTATTAGAGATAAATAGTATGGAGAGATAGCCCATCTGAATTTTTCCTCAACTTTTTTTATAGATTCAACTTCAAAATCAGTAAGAGGTATCAATTTAGCAAGTAAATTTGCATTGCTTATTCTATTACTTAATTGCCATTTCCAATCATTCCAGTCATTTTCAGTTGCGTTAAAGTAAGATAATATTATGTGCTTTCTTTCTTTTATTTTTTTCTCCGCTTTAAGTGATGTACCTCTTGGTATGGTATCTCTTATTTTGGTGTAATCTTCTATCTTTTCCTTTAATTCTTCTGCTCTTTTTAGTGATATGTTTTTATTGTCATCCATTTTTTTCACCTCCCTAGTATTGAAAAACTTTAAAAAGAATTTAATAAATGGTTTAGTTTTGTAAGATAAATCTAGTAGATTGTAGATAATTAGATTGATATAAAAAAATTATACATTAATTATATGTATTTGTGCAATAAATACGTAAATATATTATTTTTTTGAATTATCATATTTAAATTTGACTATTTCCATTGATTTATAATATGTTATAATTTTATTATTAACCTTTTGAGGATGTGAAATCTTTGGAGATTGTCCAAGGCGAAGTTATAAGTATTGTATTTAAGAATGATGATAATGGGTACACCATAGCTAAAATACGACAAAAAGATGATAAAAATAATATCATAACTATAACTGGATATTTACCTTATGTAGATGAAGGGCAGGTTATTAAAGCTGAAGGTGAATGGACAGTGCATAAGACATTTGGAAATCAGTTGAAAATAGCAAAATATGAGGAGATAGTTCCAAGCTCCATAGAGGCTATGGAAAAATATTTATCTTCAGGTATAATCACAGGTATTGGTCCAGTCACAGCAAAGAAGATAATAAATAAATTTGGAGAAAATTCACTAGTTGTTTTAGAAAATGAGCCTGAAAGATTAAATGAGATAGAAGGATTAGGTAAAAAGAGAATAGAGATGATAAAAGAGTCCTATTCTTCTCAAATATATATAAGAAATATAATGATATTTCTTCAATCATATGGGGTTACACCAAGTCAATGCATGAAGATATATCAATTTTATAAAGAAAGTTCTATAGATACAGTAAAAAATAATCCATATATCTTGACAGAAGATATATCAGGTATTGGTTTTAAAACTGCAGATAAGATTGCAAAAAGCTTAGGCATAGATATGAATTCACCTTACAGAATAAAGTGTGGAATAAAATATATAATAAATCAATTTTCTTCACTAGGAAATACATATATGCCCTATAACATATTAATAAAGAATTGCAAGGAAATCTTACTTGTTTCTGAAGAGGATATAGAGAGAGCTATTTATGAAGCTGTTCTTGATATGATAATAAAGATTGATGAATATAATGGTGTAAAGTGTGTTTATACTATTCCTTTCTATTATTGTGAAGTAGGCGTAACAAAGAGGATTGTTGAAATTTCAACCAGCATATTTAAAGATTTAGAAATAAATGTTGCCTTAGAAATAGCGGACTTTGAGATTAAGAAAAAAATACATTTTTCAAAGAGTCAAAGGGAAGCTATAAGCTTAGCCTTTAAAAATGGAATTGAAATAATAACAGGAGGACCTGGAACTGGAAAAACTACGATAATAAATTGTATATTGCATATCTTTGAAAAAAATAGATGCAGGGTTTTTATGGCAGCACCCACAGGGAGAGCTGCAAAGAGGATGTCTTTTGCAACAGGAAGAGAAGCTAAGACCATACATAGAATGCTTGAAATAATAAGGGTAGATGATGATACCCCTTTTTTAGAAAATAATGATTTTATATTTGAAGATAGACAAAAAAAATTAGAATGCGATGTTTTAATTATAGATGAAGCTTCTATGATCGATATTGTCTTAATGCACTCTGTTTTAAAATCCTTAGATAATGCAACAAGGCTTATAATAGTTGGAGATGTAGATCAGCTTCCATCTGTTGGTCCTGGAAATGTTCTTTCTGATTTAATCGATAGCAACCTTATAAAAGTAGTGAGGCTTGATGAGATCTTTAGACAATCAGAAAATAGCTATATAGTTTTAAATGCTCACAATATAAATAGTGGAGCTATGCCTGTTTTAAACGAAAAAAATGGAGACTTTTATTTTATAAATTCTGATAATCCAAGTGCTTTAAACGAAGAGATAATAAATTTAGTAAGCTTAAGGCTTCCTAAGTTTAATTTAAATTGGGATATGAAAAAGGATATTCAAGTTCTTTCTCCTATTAGAAAAGGTTCTATAGGGATACATGCTCTAAATGAAGAGCTTCAAAGGTGTCTAAATCCTAAGAGTTATGATAAGAAGGAAAAAGAATATGGAGATGTTTTCTTTAGAGTTGGCGATAAAGTTATGCAGACAAAGAATAACTATATGATAAGCTGGGAAAGAATTTCAGGATATGGCGAAAATAGTGGAACTGGTATTTTTAATGGAGATATAGGTTATATTGAAGATATAGATGAAGATGAAAAAGCTTTGATAATCATCTTTGATGAAGATAAGAGAGTATTTTATGAGTATATATATCTAGATGAGTTAGATCTTGCCTATGCAATTACAGTGCATAAAAGTCAGGGGAGTGAATTTCCAGTGGTTGTAATGCCTATATATATTTTTGCTCCTATGCTTATGACAAGAAATTTATTGTATACAGCTATTACCCGCGCAAAAGAATTTGTTGTACTTATAGGTACAGTAAAAGCACTCAGTTTTATGATAAAAAACACTCGTATTTTTGAAAGGTTTTCACTACTAAAATGGCGCATAATAGATATAACTAGAGGTGAAGGTGAAAAAATTGAATGATTACGTAAATGATGTAAAAGAGAAGATAAACTATTGGTATGAAAGTGGAGGTAAATTGTTAAATATCCAATCCCTGCCTTATGCAAGCCAAGAGATATTTTTAGATCTTTTTAAAAAAGAAGGTATAAAAATTTTATACATTACAAATGAAAATTACAATATATCCATTGTAAATAAATTAAAAAGCATAAATTTTAAAGATTTTTTATATTATGTACAAGGGAATGAATTTAAAAAGGTAAATATTGTAAATTATGATAATGCATTAAATATAAATATAGAATTTGATTTAATAATATACGATGATCTGCACTGTTACCCTAAGGATAGCGGTGTAGATATTTTAAATTTAATATTAAAATTAATTAAGAAAAATGGAAGGGCTATTTCTTTTTCTGTAGAATGTTTATTTACTGTAGCTTCAAATATGGTATTCCCAGTTGGAAGATTTCCTTATGCATTTGTTGAACCTCAGTTTATCCAGACAAAGGTAAATTTAAGGCAAGATATTTGTACATTTGCATATGATTTTATAAATTGGTCCATACGAGAAAAAAAGAAAGTCATAATATACACCCCTGGTTTTGGAAGGATGTATGATGTTTTAAGGTATCTACAGAATTACTATAAAGATACAAATTTATTGATACTTGATACAAATTCAAATAATAAAAAACCTTATAGTATAGCCGAGTTTAAACGAGCAAAAATGGCAATAATAGTAACGAACGATTTCGATGATAATCTATTTGATTATGAAAATAAAAATATAATCCTGCTCTTTGCAGACTCTAAACTGTTAAATCACAGGCAGATAATAAATATATGCGGAAGAGTGGATGTAAAAGATACAAATAGAAGGTCAGAAATTCTTTTAATTGGTGCATCACAGAGCAAAGAGGTGTCAAAATCATTAAAAATAACTCGGGAATTAAACAGAATAGCTTGGGAAAGTGGTTGCTTAATAATATAAATATTGCCTTTTTAGATATCCTAGATATCATATATGAAAATTCTGATAGGTGCCCTATGTGCCTTGAGCTATTTTCTAAAAAGGAATATATATGCCCTAATTGTATAAATAAAATTAAATATTGCATTGAACCTTCATTCATTGGAGAAGAGAAATATTGTGTACACTCTCTATCTTACTATGCAGGGTTAACTGAAAAATTGATAATAAACTTAAAATATAAAAATGATTTTAATGCTGGAAGGTTTTTAGGAAGGTTTACATATCTTAAGTTTAAAGATATAATTGATGAGGCAGATTTATTAATACCAGCACCTACTTCAGCAAAATCCTTTGCAAAGAGAGGATACAACCAAAGCCTCGTAATATGCAAAGAAATACAGCAATTATCAGGTATAAAAACTTTGGATATCTTGAAGAAATCAGATAAAACAAAGGATCAAATTGGACTTTCTTTTAAAGAAAGATGGGATAATATGGAAGGAGCGATAAAATTAAAAGTTAAAAGGGTCAATTTAAAACATGATAGAGCAATTTTGATAGATGATGTATTTACTACAGGAGCAACTTCCTATAACTGTGCTTTTATGCTAAATAAAATAGGTATAAAGAATATAAATATAATCACCATGGCAAAGGGAGGGGTTTAAATACTTGTAAAATGAATTCTAAAAGGTTAAAATATACATATATACATAATAACAATAACAAATTAAATTTTGAGAGGGGCGAGTTTAATGAAAATCAACATTATTGGTCGTAACCTAGAGGTTACAGAAGGTCTAAGGGATTATATTGAGAAAAAGCTTAACAAATTTGACAAGTTTTTTTCTGGAAATGTTGATGCTCACGTAACGCTAACTGTTCAAAAGAACAATCAAATTGTAGAGGTTGTCATTCCATTTAACGGGGTAGTATTGAGAGCAGAAGATTCTACAAATGATATGTACAAATCAATAGATCAAGTAGTAGATAAACTCGAAAGACAAGTTAGAAAACAAAAGACCAAACTTGAAAGAAGACATCAAGGAGAAGGATTGAAATTTCAATTTTTAGAAAATAATTTAGCTTTAAATTTTGAAGAGGAAGAACATAGGATTGTTAAATCTAAAAAATTTCCAATGAAGCCAATGAATGCTGAAGAAGCAATACTTCAAATGGAATTAGTAGGACATAATTTCTTTGTATATAGAGATGATGTATCAGAAGAAGTAAATGTGGTTTATAAGAGAAAAGATGGAAATTATGGTTTAATAGAACCAGATTATGAATAATAATAGAAGTCACCCTTTAGGGTGACTCTTTTAATATAGAGGTGCATTTTTGGATAATTATATTGAAAAAGTGAGCAAAAATATAAATATTGAGGAAGGGGATGAATATATAGAATCTTTATTAAAAGAAATATATATAGGGAGGTGCAGATCAAATAAAGACCTTGCAAAAGCTTTGAAACTGCCTATCCCTCTTATATCTGCTACAAAAAAGGAGTTTATAAAATTAGATATATTAACTCAAGATAAAGGAATTAAGCTTACTAAGCTTGGTGAAAAATATGTAGAGGATGATTTAAAATATAAAGGCTTAAATAAGGATTTATATATAAAGCTTATGGATTCTAAAATTCCTTTAGGTGAGTTATTAAATGATACTCTTATTAAATTAGAAGAGATTTTAGATAATAGACCTAGCGTAGATATTACTATAGATCAAACTCATTGTACGTCTCTTACAAGTTTAAAAAGGGCAATTTTTTGTTTGAAAAGTAATTCATTGATAGGTAAAAAGATAATATGCATAGGTGATGATGATCTTGTAAGCATTAGCTTAGGGTTTTTGATAAATGAGTTATTTAAAGATAGTAAGGATAAAGCTGAAATCTTAGTAGTTGATATAGATGATAGGTATTTAGAGTACATAGAGAAAATATCAAAAGAATTTAACTTAAATATCAAATGTAAAAATATAGACTTAAGGCTTAAGATGGATGAAGAGTTATTAAATAGATTCGATTGCTTTTTTACCGATCCTCCTTATACTTTAAATGGATTAGAATTATTTTTAAAAAGAGGTTTAGAGGCGTTAAGGTTAAGAAAAGGGCTCTCAATTTTTTTATCCTTTGGTCATAAATCTCCTGATTTTACTTTTGATATGATAAAGTTGTTTTTAGAATTAAACATAGTTCCTGTGGAGATAATAAAGGGATTTAA
>JAVBPQ010000104.1:0-17661 GCA_031549525.1 Clostridiaceae bacterium
AGTAAAAGTAACAAATTCAACAGTAAATCCTAAAGTTGCAGGAATATACAGTATAACTTTTGAAGTAACTGATAGTGCTGGAGCTAAAGCAACAAAAACATGTAAAGTTATAGTAGAAGGATATCAAAAACCAACAAATACACCACCAGTATTGGAAGTATTATCAGTATATAGACTAAAAGAAGGTCAAAGTTTTGGTGCCGATAAACAAAAAAATCTAATAACAAAAGCAACTGATGCCGAAGATACACCAAACTCTCCATTAGGATTAGTAGATAAAGTAAAAATAATAAGTGAAGTAATGCCTAAAGTCCCAGGAACATACTGGGTAACTTTTGAATTAACTGACAGTGCTGGAGCTACAGTATCAAAAAGATGTGAAGTTATAGTAGAAGGATATAAACCAATTCCACCAATGTCAGAGTAAAATCGCCCTAGATTTAGACTTAAACTGCTTCCTCCTTTGGGAAGCAGTTTTTATAATTCTAAGCACTACTTCTAAATACCCAAGTAGCTTATAAATACTAATTTAAAGAAAATGCTCCAGTATAAAGCTGATAATATTTACCTTTTTCATCCATCAAATCATCATGATTTCCTCGCTCTATTATTCTGCCATTTTCCATGACCATTATAGCATTAGAATTTTGAACTGTAGAAAGCCTGTGAGCTATTACAAAAACAGTACGCCCTTCCATAAGCTTATCCATTCCTCTTTGTACATAGATCTCTGTACGAGTATCTATGCTGGAAGTTGCTTCATCCAAAATCATCACAGGAGGGTCTGCAACTGCTGCCCGTGCAATTGATAGAAGCTGTCTTTGACCTTGTGAAAGATTTCCGCCATCACCAGATATCATGGTATTATATCCTTCAGGAAGACGCATTATAAAATCATGAGCATTTGCAAGCTTTGCTGCATGAATTACCTCCTCATCTGAAGCCTCAAGTTTTCCGTAGCGTATATTGTCCATAATAGTCCCTGTAAATAAATTTGTATCTTGTAAAACCATTCCTAAAGAGCGCCTAAGATCGCTTTTTTTGATCTTGTTTATATTTATATCATCAAATCTTATCTTTCCATCAGCGATATCATAAAACCGATTTATCAAATTAGTTATGGTCGTCTTTCCAGCTCCGGTAGCTCCTACAAAAGCAATCTTCTGTCCTGGCTTTGCATACAAGGATATATTGTGCAAAACAAGCTTATCTTCTTCATATCCAAAATCAACATCAAATAAATGAACATCTCCTTTAAGCTCAGTATAAGTAGTTATGCCATCTTGATTTTTATGCTTCCATGCCCATAATCCGCAATATTCCTTACATTCTATAAGCTTTCCATCTTCATACTTTGCATTTACAAGGGTGACATATCCATCATCCACCTCAGTTTCTTCGTCAAGAAGAGAAAATATCCTCTCAGCCCCTGCAAGGGCCATGACTATGAAATTAAACTGTTGTGAAATCTGACCAATAGGCATACTAAAACTCCTTGACAGTGCTAAAAAAGAAGCTATAGCTCCTAAAGTTACTCCTCCAAAGCCATTTATAGCAAAGGTTCCACCTATTATAGCAATTAACACGTATTGAAGATTGCCAATATTGCCTATAATTGGCATCATTATATTTGCAAATGTGTTAGCAGATGTAGCTTCTTCACAGAGCGCTTCGTTCTTTTTATCAAACTCTTCTTTTGATGCTTCCTCGTGACAAAATACCTTAACCACCTTTTGACCATTTATCATCTCTTCGATATAACCATTTAAATCTCCTATGGTAGCTTGTTGTTTTATAAAATATGAGGCCGATTTCCCACCTATTGCCCGTACAATGACCAACATCAAAACTACGCATAAAAACACAAAGAATGTGAGATAAGGGCTTAAAATGAACATACCAAAAGTTACAGATATGATGGTTATGACAGAAGAAAATGCCTGAGGTATACTCTGAGAAACCATTTGCCTTAAGGTATCAGTATCATTTGTATAACGACTCATGACATTTCCAAAATGATGAGTATCAAAATATTTAATAGGTAATGTTTGCATATGAGAGAACATATCATCCCTTATTTTTTTGAGTATACCCTGAGAGATCTTTACCATAATGCGTGTGTACAGTAGCGTTGCTATAATACCAGTGATGTATACTAAACCCATGATGATGACTGCATTTAAAAGCCCTGTGAATACAGGATTTTTTTCTAAAAGAAGAGGAGTTATATAATCATCTATGACCCTTTGAATAAACATAGCTCCTGTAACATTAACTACTGCACTTAAAATGATACATATAAAAACTACAAAAAATTGCACTTTATATGCACTTGTTATATATGAAAGCAAGCGCTTTACAGTGTGAATATTGATTCTGCTTTTCTTTTTCTTTGTATTTATATTATACTGCTTCATCAAAATCTCCTCCTCTCATTTGAGAATGATACACTTCGCTATATATTTGACTGCTCTTTAAAAGCTCTTCATGAGTACCTACAGCGCTTATCATACCATCATCCATGACTATAATTCTATCTGCATCTTGTATAGAAGAAATCCTCTGTGCAATTATGAGCTTTGTGGTATTTGGTATTTCTTCCTTAAAAGCCTTTCGTATAAGTGCATCAGTTTTTGTATCAACTGCACTTGTAGAATCATCTAAAATCAAAATCTTTGGCTTTTTAAGCAGTGCCCTAGCAATACAAATACGCTGCTTTTGACCGCCTGAAACATTAGAACCACCCTGCTCTATATGAGTCTCATATCCATTTGGAAATGATCTTATAAAATCATCTGCCTGAGCAAGCTTGCATACATGGGTTATTTCATCATCTGTTGCATCTTCTAAACCCCATCGCAGATTATCCTTTATCGTACCAGAAAATAAAACATTCTTTTGAAGCACCATAGCAACCTCGTTTCGAAGGGTTTCAATATCATAATTTTTAACATCTACCCCTCCAACTAAGACCTCCCCACAAGTCGCATCATAGAGCCTTGGAATAAGCTGCACAAAACTCGTCTTAGAGCTGCCTGTACCACCAATTATGCCTATGGTTTCACCTGATAAAATATTTATATTAACCCCACTTAAGCATAATTTATTTTTATCATTTGCATAGCTAAAATCTACATTATTAAAGGAAATAGAGCCATCCTTCACCTCATAAATAGGCTCTAAATTATTTGTTAAGTGAGATTTTTCATTTAGGATTTCAACAATCCTCTCTGCTGATGCCCTTGAAATTATCATCATGACAAAGATCATAGATAGCATCATGAGGCTCATCAATATTTGAGTTGCATAAGTTATCACACTCATAAGCTCTCCTGTGGACATAGAACCTGCAACGATTAAATGAGCTCCAATCCAAGATGCAAGCAGCATACAACCATACATACAAAATTGCATAAGCGGAGCATTAAAAGATACTCTCTTTTCTGCTTTTGAAAAATCCTTGTAAATCTCATCAGAGATTTGTCCAAATTTTTTTATTTCAAAATCTTCTCTTACATAAGATTTTACCACCCGTATACCTCGTAAATTCTCCTGTACTATCTTATTTAACTTATCATAAGTTTTAAACACCCTCACAAAAATTGGATGTACCTTGTTTATTATTAAAAATAATCCTACTCCAAGTATTGGAATAGCTCCTAAAAATATAAGCGATAGCTCAAAGTTTACACTAAAAGCCATGAAAAGAGCCAAAATCAACATTATAGGAGCACGTACAGCCATACGTATTATCATCTGAAAAGCATTTTGTACATTTGTTACATCTGTAGTGAGACGCGTCACTATGCTGGCAGTTGAGAAGCGATCAATATTTGAAAATGAAAAATCTTGTACATTATAATACATATCATGCCTTAAATTTTTAGCAAACCCAGCAGATGCTCTTGCTGCAAAAGTACCACTTAATGCACCAAGGGTGAGTGCAACTAGTGCACAAAGAATGAGAATACCTCCCATCCTTAATACATAATTCATATCGCCATCAGTAATGCCCTTGTCGATTAAACTAGCCATTAAAAATGGGATGATAACTTCCATTACTACTTCAAAAAACATAAATACAGGTGCAAGTATGCTATCTTTTTTATATTGCCTTATACAGCTTGCCAATCTTTTTATCAAACATAAAATCCCCTTTCATTTATAAATAACCCCTTTTTGAATATAAACATCCAAAAAGGGGTTATAATCTATTTTACAAGATTATAAAGAATATCTACAATTGGATCAATTCCAAGTTTTTTGCTATCTAAAATCATATGATAGCATTCTGGATCTTTCCAATCCATTCCAATATTAGATTTAAAAAAGTCTCCCCTTCTTTTATCAAAGCGCTTAAGAATCGAATCTACTTTTGAAGGATCATCCCCATAAACTGAAATAGCTCTTTCCCGTCGTGAATCCCAATCTGCATGTATAAACACCTTAAGTGCATATTTATGATCTTGCAATACACCAGTAGCACACCTTCCTATGATTACACATGGTCCTTGTGAAACCAATTCTTTTATAATTTGCGCTTCTGCAATGCTCAATTCTTGAGTTCTAGTGAGCTTTACTCCCTCCACAGACATCATTCCAGACATTAAATATAAACCAAAAAGAAGATTTCCAGTAGCTGTTTCTTCAATCTCTTCCAATTGTTCAACTGACAATCCAAGCTTAACTGCAGCTTTATCTAATATTTGCCTTCCATAACAAGGAATATCCAGTTTTTTAGCTAGCTTTTCTCCAATTTCTCTCCCACCACTAGCATATTCACGCTCAATTGCAATTATATTATAACGCATTACTACCTCCTCCTCTTATTTTAAAATTTAGGTTCTATATCTATATATTAGCACTAAATTAACATCTAAGTAAATATATCAATCAGTGGTAGGATTTATAAGCCAATCCTTAGAAGCTTTTTCAAATACAGCTCCATAGCTTGCTACCTTTGATAAAAAAACAGTTGCATCTAAATCATCTTTTGAAACTATAAATGGAAATTCTACTGTGGTACCTACACCAAATTCCCCATTTTTGTTAAGGCATATAAGTGAAATAGCAGCATCTCTTCCACTTCTTTTTTTAAGCTTTTTAGAAAATTCAAAAATACAGCTTGAAGCAGCTTCCTCTGCACTCATACCCATAGCCATCCTCCTAACAGCCTCATAAGATAAACAACCCTTGGTTATATCCTCACCAAGCCCTGTGGCACAAGCTCCGCCTATTAAACTATCAACATAAAACCCACCACCACAAATAGGTGTATCCCCTATTCTTCCTGGTTTTTTCATAAATAATCCACTTGTTGATGTACCTGCTACTATTTTGCCAGATATATCCATAGCTAAAACACACACAGTGTCATGGCCATCATAAGCTTTTAGATCTTCCCCTTTATTTTTAATCTTTTCTTCCCATTTTAACTTTGTCTCTTCAGTTAACATATTCATCCTTTGAAAACCATGAAGATGCCCATACTCTTCAGCACCTTGCCCTACTAAAAAATTATTATATTTTTCTTTGCTAAGCCTTCTTGCAATAGATATTGGATTTTTAAAATCCCTAATAGAACCTACAGCTCCTATCTGAAAGGTATCACCATCCATAAAAGCAGCATCAAGCTCTACCACTCCTCTTTCATTTGGAAGACCTCCATACCCTACTGATATATATTTAGGAGAATCCTCCACTTTTATAATAGCTCTCTCTACAGCATCTTCTGCAGATCCTCTATTTTTTAAAATATCTGCACCTTCAATAAGTCCATCTAAAGACATATACCAAGTAGATATAATAGCCCAATTTTTCAAAATAAGCACCTCTTTCTAAATGTTAAAATCTAATTAATTTTGATAGGATAGTCCTCTTCCTCTTTAGGTATAAATTCTGTAATATTTCCATCTTTATCAATTACATAATGCCTGTTGCATATCTTCACAAGGTCAGGATCATGAGTTGAGATTATAACAGTTTTTTCTTTTAAATCATTCGATATAAGATCTCTTATTTGCTCACTAGATTTTATATCCAAATTAGAGGAAGGTTCATCCATTATCACAATCTCTCTACCTCCAATTATCCCTCTTAAAATTTTAATTCTCATCTTCTGCCCATCAGATAAATTAGCAGCATTTTCTGATATCATGCTATTTAACCCTAGAGGCAAGCTCTTAGCCCATTCTTTCATACCAGCTTGTTTAAGAAGTTCAAACAATTCATCATCGCTTAACTCATATCCAAGGCATAGATTGTTTCTTAATGTATCATTGAAAAGATTTAAAGCCTGACTTATAAATACACAATCCTCAATATAAGGAACTATGCGAGTTTTCTTTCTTGTATTATAAGATATCCTTCCATTTTTATAATCAAGCTCTCCCCTTAAGAGGCTTAAAAATGTGCTCTTTCCGCTACCTGAAGGGCCTGTTAACGAAATATGATCTCCCCTCTCTATAAAAAACCTATCAACATGTATTGAGCGACCGCTTGATTTATAAGTAAAGTCTAGATCTTCAATGGTTATATCTCTCCACTTTCTATGGAGGAGTGAAACTTCCTCCATGTCGCATTCAGCCATTAAATCATCATATCTTTGCATGGATATTCTAAAATCTACAAGGCTCTGTATGCTTTGGGTTACTGCAGATATCTGACCCTTTAACTGCGAAAAAATCCCTGTATAAAATATCACCCAAAAAAGAGCTCCATAACTTGGATCTTTATAGAGAACAAGGGCTATGCTTCCTAATATAATAAGCAAAATAGAGTATGTAAAGACATCAAAGAGCCATTGACACTTCACATCATAGGTAGTCCTTTCAAGACCTTTTGCATCTACATCCTTAGAATTGTTATCTATCTTTTGTGCAAAATATTCCTCTGCACTTAATTTTTTTATAGTCAGAGTATTATTTTGAACATCATTAACCATAGCTCGATAGCTTGCATTCATATTAAAATATTCTTTAGCAAGTCTAACCTTCTTCTTAAGCAATTTAAAATGCACTAAAATAGTACAACCTATTAATATTAATGCTGCAACTGCAATCCATATGGATTGTTGAGATAAGGATATGCTAAGGACAATTAAACCTACAATTACATTTACTATGCTGGTTAAATATGATGATACTATTGTAAACAATTGGTTATTTGCATCGCTCACTATCTCTTTTATATATTGAAGTCCAAGATTTATTATCTTTTCAGACGGCATATGGAGTATTGTAACTAGAGATTTTCTACGCAAGCTTCTTTGATAAACTCGTGCCTTCTTTTCGCTATAAATACGAACAAGACCTGAAAATAAAGATTGAAATAGATAAAAGATAGCCAAAATACAAATAAACCATATAATCCTTTTAAAAGTAAATTGCTCCTTAAAAAAATAAGCAGTTATGAAAGAATATCCATATGTCAAAAACTGCACAAGAAAGCTAAATGTAAATAAAATATAAAACTTATTTTCTAAAAATTCCCTTAAAACCCTCTTTATAAGATGCATCTTTTCCTCCTTACCATTATAAATCATAATTTTTTCTATGCATTAATGATAACATTTTTTATATAAAACTCAATGAGAGAAATAGTAAAATTTTTACTTAAATTTTAACTTGAATAAATTTTATTTTTATATAAAAACTAATTTTATGTACATTTTTTAGTGAAATAAGCAAAAATAGTCTTATTTGTTAAAAAAATATACTATAATTTGAAGTGTTTTAATTTTTCCTACTAGGAGGTAAAATGCTTAATAAGAAATTGACTAAATTCATAACTTTACTTTTCCTTTCAATTTCATTTTTTAACCAAACAGCTATTAAAGCTGAAATAGCTCGTAACGAGTATCCTATAGTTCTTGTAAATGGGATGAATGGATGGGAAAGAAATGAAATGCTTGGATTTAGATACTATGGAGGAATATGTGATATTGAAACCATGTTAAATAAAGAAAGTTTTAAAACATACTCCGCTTTTATAGGTCCATATTCAAGCACTTGGGATCAAGCTGTAGAGCTATACTATTATATAAAAGGAGGTACTGTAGATTATGGCGCTGCCCATTCTAAAGAATATGGGCATGATAGGTTTGGACAGACATACCCTGGGATTTATAATGAATGGGATGAAACAAATAAAGTTCATCTTGTAGGACATAGCATGGGAGGTACTGCATCACGTTTGCTCGTTGAATTGCTTCAAAATGGAGATTTAAATGAGCAAGAATATTTTGAGAAAAACGAAACTGAAGGGATATCTCCCCTATTTCAAGACAAAGGAAGAAAATGGATACATAGTGTAACAAGTTTAGCTACTCCGCATAATGGGACTACTGTTTTTGAAACCTATCAAAATACCCCTATCACTTTAAAACAATTTGTCTTAAAAACAGCAACTATGATGAATACCAATACAAATTATTCTCTAATCCAAGACTTTAAATTAGGTCATTGGGGTTTAAAAAGAGAAGAAAACGAATCGTATGAATCTTATTTAAATAGAGTATGTGAGAGCAATATATGGGATTCAAAAGATACAGCTTTTGATGTTTTAGTTAGAGATGAATCTGCAAAACTAAACAAGAGAGTTTCTACTTTTCCTGATGTGTATTACTTTAGTTATCATGGAGATGCATCATATAAAGATGTATTTGGATATTCAAAACCCAAACCTAGCCTAAATCCAATGATCTTATTCTATGCTATACCAGCAGGCAAAAGCAAGGATAAGGAATGGAGGCCAAATGATGGATCATGCCCTGTTATCTCTGCAAAATATCCATTTGGCCACCCTAATAAAAGCTATGATGGGATTATAGCAAAAGGTGTGTGGAATGTATATCCTACTATGATGGATTGGGATCATTTAGATTTTCTTGGAATAGATAGGATTCATAATTTTGAAAAGGTGCATTCCCTATATATAAAAATAGGAAATACACTAACAAATTTACCCAAATAATGATTTTAAATTTTTTAAGAAGTTTTTAACAAAATGCGTGCTTGAAATTTGAAGTTCAAGCACGCATTTTAGATAAAATATTAAAAATTCATACTAACATAATATTGCTCTCATATGGCTTTAAAAATGAGTCTAATTTATCATAGTTTGATAGGATTATATTGTCCTTTTCTACGATATAAAGACGCTCTTGTTTCTTTGAGCTTAAGTTGCACTCTATAAAATAAATTTCTCCATTTATCCTTCTATAATAGGTAAAAAGATCTTTTCTATCTATATTTCTAAAATCTACAGTGCCATACTTTAAGGCTTCTGATCTTCTTCGAAGTTTAATGAGTTTTTTATAAAAATTCCATATAGAATCTTCATCTTCAATCTGATTTTCTGCACTAAAATCATCCCTTTCACAATCTATCCAAGGGGTCCCATTAGTGAATCCTCCATTTATGCTATTATCCCAATACATAGGCACACGAGCATGATCCCTAGTTCCTGATAATATCTTTTTAAAAGCCTCATCCTCCCCCATCTTCTCTTTTAATTCTTCATAAAGGTTTAGGCTCTCTATATCCCTTAAATCTTCTATAGCTTTAAAGTTTTTATTTGTCGCTCCAAGCTCTGCACCTTGAAATAAAAATGGCGTACCTCTTAATGTAAACTGTATAATTGCAAGGAGTTTAGCTAAAACCACCCTGTATTCTCCTTCAGGATCTACCTTTGAAAGCATCCTTGGGTTGTCATGGTTATCATAAAACAAGGACATCCAGCAATGATCCCCATAACCACTCATCCACTCTATCATATATTTTTTTAAATAATTTAAATCATAAACATAGTCATCAAACTTAACACGACCTGGCATTTCTAGTATATCAAAGGAAAATATCATATCTAGCTCGCATCTAGAATCTTCTGTCAAGAGCTTACTCATATTCATTCCAATGCCTGGAGTTTCTCCAACAGAAAACGCATCATAAGGATCGAAAGCTTCCCTTCTCATTTCCCTAAGATATTCATGAAGATTTGGACCATAAAAATAATGCTCTATTCCACAAAAACCCATGAGCTTCCCTATAAACTCATCACCTTCTGGGAGGTTTTTTGCCTTCGATATGTAATTTATAACATCTAACCTAAACCCATCTACTCCTTTATCTAGCCACCATCTTATCATCTTATTGATTTCTTTTCTTAAATTCTCATTGTCCCAATTTAAATCCATCTGCTTCTTTGAAAATAAATGCAGTGCCCATTCATTGTTCTTTTCATAATGATTCCAAGCAGATCCTGAAAAAAAAGATGTCCAGTTATTTGGAGGATTATTTCCTTCTTTTATAAAGTAAAAATCCCTGTAAAGCGAATTTTTATCTTCTATAGCTTCCTTAAACCACCTGTGTTCATCTGAAGTGTGATTTACAACAAGATCCATTATAAGGCGCATTCCTTTTTCATGGATGGTTTTAAGGAGAAGATCAAAATCTTCCATTGTTCCATATTCTTTAGCTATACTATAATAATCTCTTATATCATAACCATTATCATCACCTGGAGAATCATATATAGGACACAGCCATATTGCATCTATACCTAGGGATTTTAAATAATCAAGCTTAGATATGATGCCTTTTAGATCTCCTATTCCATCACCATCATGATCCATAAAGCTCCTTGGATATATCTGATAAAATACAGCTTCCTTCCACCATCTCCTCTTTATTTCACATATACCATCCTTAGGCTTATCCTTTTCGTTATTTAAAAGTACAAGCAAAGTGTTAAAAAATGAAGGGGTTATAAATTTTCTAGTCATAAATTGAACATTATTAAGACTTAAGTTCCCTATGATAGGATTCATAATGACTTTTTCGGAAACTCCAGCTTGAAGCAGTATTTTATATAAGATATCATGCCCTACTGGATGAGCATAAATTTCTTTTATTTTGCTTTTTAACGTAAACATATCTTCCCCACTCTTTATCTTTAAATTTTATCTCATTTTATCATTTTATTATTATAATTTCAGCTTATTGGTATTATCCTCAATAGTAAATCAGGTTGTAATGCCCAAGTCCCATAGAGCAATTTTTTCCAATGTGCAAAACTCTTCCTAATTCAAAAAAAGGTATAAAGTCCCTTAGATCTCCTTCTAAAGATATGATCCCTACAAGCCCCCCTAAGCTCATCTTCTCCTTTGTTCTGTTTGAAAAACGCTGCCTGTTTTGCCAGTGCATGTTGCTATTTATTAATTTTACTTTGGATAAATCAAATGAATTAAAAGTGCAATCTAGCTTTTTATCACAATAAACTTCTGAGATAAAACTCACCCTTCTTAAAATATTTTCAAATAGGATACTAAAATCTAAATGATCCAAGGTTTTACTTGAAGATTTTATCTTAAGCGGAGAATCAAATATAAAATCTACTTTTTCTTTATTTATTGCACAAGAATTAAAAAATAAAAGAGGTGCTGAAGAAGGTATAAAATCTCCATCTCTATATACATAGCGTCTGTTTATGGAGGCAGAAAAGAGAGAAAATTTAGCTCGTAATGACCCAAGACCATAGCTTAAGCCTTTTTTGATGTTTAAAATAACATCATTTAAATAAGCACATGCCTTTCCAAACAGGGTTATCCTGAATGAAATGCATGTGCCTTTTTCAATATAGTTAAGAATGGGGTTTGAATGGTAAACAACATAAGGAGAAGTGTAAACAACTTGTTTTTCGTCTCTCTCTCCAAAGCAGTAAAATATCTTTGTGTAAATACATTCATCGCTTAAAATACAGTTCTCACAAGCTCTATCAAAATTATCACAAAGATTAGATCTTAAAGCCCTCCCAAAAATTCCACGGATTGCAGAAGGTAGAAAATCAGGAAGAGTGCAATCCTCTGATGCTATTATATTAAAGTCAATGGGTAAATAATAAATGTGAGAGAGCATAAAAATTCCTTTCAAAATAAAAATTAAATTTATATATCAATTCCTTTTTAGGATAATATTAATTTCTACAACTAAAGCAATCTTTACTGCTACATTAACATAATTATACAACATTTTCTAGCTATTTCAATATCTAAAGCCTAATATTTCACTACATTTTATTACCCTTTTTTATTTCTTATTCTCTTTTCCTTCTCAGGACAATCTTCATTTCTAGTATCCAAGAAAGATCAAATCATTGCAATGCCTTTTTTGTATCAATTCCTTCTCAGGACAATCTTCATTTCTAGACCACCTATTTTTACCCATTGAGCCCCAACGGTTTTAGCTATGCGAAACTCGAAGGATTTCCTATTTTTCTGTTTTTACCTTCTTTTTTATGAAAACACCTATGTAAACGTCTCTTTTTATGCATTTTTGCCTATTTTCTGCCCTCCTAAGGTACCCCCTTTTTGACCCTTTCAGAGGTTCGAGTTTGTCATGTAATTTTTTTACTTTTTCTCTATATTTTTGTACACTAACTTAAGGTATCTATTTTTGGAGGTTTTCCAAGAATAAACCTTCTAAAACCAAACTATTTATACTACTTAGCTTCTGGAAGCATAATAACAAAAATTAACAAATAAATAAAAAGTGATAAAATACAAAAGAAATAGAGAAACTAAAACCAACAAAAAAAGGTTGGTGAAAAAAATGATAAAAATAGGACGACCACAAAGAACATATACAGAAGAACAAAAAGAAGAAATAAAAAATGCTTATAAAAAAAGCAGAAATGTAAAGGAGAGAAGCCGATTATTATGCCTTAAATTGAGGATAGTAAAAGGAATGACCAGAAGGCAGATAGCTTCAATAACAGAATTATCAGAACCATATATAGACGAACTAATAAAAAAATATACAGTTAATGGATTAGAAAGCATAATAGCAAAGAAACAGACAAGCCATAACAGAAATATGACACCAAAAGAAGAGGAGGCTTTTCTAAATAGATTTAAGGAGGAAGCCCTAAAAGGAAAAATACTAGTAGTAAGTGAAATAATAGAAGCTTATTCAGAAGTATTAAATGGTAAGAAGGTATCAAAATCAACAGTATATGACATGCTTCATAGAAATGGATGGAGAAAAGTAATGCCAAGGGGTGAGCATCCAAAGAAGGCAGATGAAGAAACAATAATAGGGTTCAAAAAAAAATGGCAAATAGGATAGAAGTATTATCAAAAGAATGTGATGATAATAAAGTAAACTTGAGATTAATGTTTGAAGATGAAGCAGGGTTTGGAAGAATAAACAAACCAAGAGCATGCTGGTGTTGCGAAGGGGTAAGAGAAGTAGTACCATGTCAACTAGTAAGGGAATATATGTATGCATATGGAGCAGTATCACCAATAGATGGAGAAATGGTTTCATTAGTATTACCAAAATGTAATACAGAATATATGAATATATTTTTAGAAGAGGTATCAAAATCATATCCAAATGATTACATACTACTTGTATGCGATAATGCATCATGGCATAAGTCAAAAGGACTTAAAATACCAGAGAATATTGAAATATTTTCATTATTGTCATATACACCAGAGTTAAATCCAATTGAGATGATATGGGACGAACTTAGGGAGAAATTTTTTAAGAATGAACTATTTAAGACTCTAGATAAGGTTTGTGATAAACTATGTGATGGTCTTAATTATTTAATGTGTAATAACAATATTATTAAATCTATTACTGGATGGGGTTGGATACTTTCTATGTTTTTGGAAACTAAGTAGTATAAAATGCAAACACACATATGGATTTATTACTAAGTCTAAGAGAATAGAGTTAGGACTTTTAAAAACAAACTATAATGATGCATTTTGCATATCAGGAGGAAATATACAATCAAGAACAACACCGTTGTACTTTGAACAAATAAGGCGAAATAATCGTTCTTTAGAAAAGTTCTATGATTCTAAAATAATAGATACTAGAACAGGGAACAAAGTAAGTGGTAGTGAGCTTTCTAATGGAAGAAGAACAAGAAACAAAAACTTAAATTCTGAGAACTTAAGAAAGTATAGAGGTGTGAAAATATCAAAAGGAAGAAGAAGTATAAGAAAACAAAGATACTTTTATCAACCAAATGACTTAGTTAAATATGACGGAAAATTATACACAGTAAGAGGTACTCAAAATAAGGGTGCATATGTAGCTTTGAAGGAGATTAAAAAAGTTATAAGAGTTGAAAATTTATTGCCTTATAGATTTAGACAAGGATTTACTATTGTATAATATAATTTTCATAGTTTGCTACGCAAAAGGCAATTCATCTCACTACCTATAGAGGTAGGAGTCTTCTTGCCACATAATGATAAAAACGCCTGTAGTAGCTAAGGGAATAACAATGGAAAGGACACGTTTATATACAAGAAAATACATTCCGCTGATAAGTGAGAGACTATCATCACCATTGTATTTTGAAGCAAGCTGCTCTGGTGTACCAAGTTCTGAAAGCACTGCTTTAACATCAGCTTCAGATGGCTCATTGTCCCCGCAGCGCCTTTCAAGCATATCAAAAATCAAGCCATCAAGCTCCTTTTCCACGTCTTCACGTATTTTAGCGGGAAGGTGGTATGTAACAGCATAGATATAACGTTTTATATATTTATTTTGCATATGCTTATCTGCCCTCCTCTAATATTGTATTCATACTCTGTACTGTATTAAACCATTGATTTTTAAGTTCGTTTAAAACATCTTTCCCAAAAGCATTGAGGCTGTAGTATTTACGAGGCTTTGCGCCATCTGTATTCCATGTACTCTCTAAAAGCCCCTGACTTTCCAGTCGCCTAAGCAATGGGTAAAGAGTATTAGCCTCAATGGAAATCCCTGTATTTGCTAGTATTTCGATCAAATTATACCCATACATTGGCTCTTTGAGGTTTACAAGCACACAGAGCATCACCGTACCTCGCCTAAGCTCCTGCATAAAACCACTAACTATTTCAGTTTTATCCATCATTTGTCACCTCGCTTTATTGTATGATATAATTATATAGTGTGATACACAATATATCAATAAAAAAAATAAATTTAATATAAAAATAAAAATTGACTCACTTTATTTTGTATTTATATAATCTTATTAACCGAATAAAGATAAACTTATAAAAATATAAAGCTTAAAGAGGATAGAGTATGAACAATTATATTTTAGCTTATGATATTGGTACCACGGCAGTAAAGACATGTTTATATAATATAGGGAATAGGATTGAATTGATAAGAGATAAAACACAATCCTATTCCTTAAATATTCTTGAAAATGGGGGTGTTGAGCAAGATCCTCAGGACTGGTGGAGAGCTATGTGCATTACAACAAGAGACATAATAAATGATGTTGATATTTTACCTAATATGATATCTGGAATATCCTTTTGTTCACAAATGCAAGGTCTTGTACTTGTGGATAAATATGGTGTACCAGTTCATCCTGGGATGAGTTATATGGATCAAAGGGCAGTAAAAGAACTAAAGGATGGTCTTGCCTATGGAATACAAATAGCAGGCTGTAATGTCTACAAATTGATTAAATCCCTAGTCATAACTAAAGCTGTAGCAGCAAGTGTAAAAGACCCTGTATGGAAATATAAATGGATTGAGAATAATGAGCCTGATAAGTTTAAGAAGGTATATAAATGGCTTGATGTAAAGGAATACCTTATATTAAAATGTACAGATCAGTTTATAATGACCAAAGATTCAGCCTTTGCAACATTGCTTTATGATGTTAGAGATAAAGGGCAATGCTTTAGCCTAGATATGTGCAAAATGTTGGGAGTAAATTATGATCATCTTCCTAAAGTTATAAATTCCATTGAAGAAGTGGGACCTCTTACAAAAAAGGCAGCAGATGAATTAGGGCTTATTCAGGGCGTTAAGGTATTTGGGGGAGGTGGAGATGCTTCTTTGATTGGAATAGGATCAGGTGCAGTTAAAAAAGGGAGTACTCATATATATTGTGGTACATCAGGATGGGTTTCCACAATTGTAGACAAACCTATGGTGGACACTGGTGCTATGATTGCAGCAATAGTGGGTGCAGATTCTGGAAAATACAATTATTTTTCAGAACTTGAGACTGCAGGAAAGTGTTTAGAGTGGGTTAAGGACCATCTTGCTTTAGATGAAATCGATATATATCTTGAAAAGAAGAGAGTGTCAGATTCTCATGAGGCAATTTTTACAAGCTTATATGATTATATGACTTATGTGATAAAAGATATTCCTGCAGGAAGCAATGGTGTTATATTCACTCCATGGCTTCATGGAAATAGATGTCCCTTTGAAGATCCAAATGTAAGAGGAATGTTTTTTAATATTGGTCTTGAAACAAGAAAGAGAGATATGATTCATTCAGTTATTGAAGGAGTATGCTATCATTTGAGATGGATGCTTGAGGCTCAAGAGAAAAAGGTGGAAATCTCAGAGACTATAAGATTTATAGGAGGAGGGGCTTTATCTGAAGTCACATGCCAAGTTCTCTCTGATGTCTTAAATAGAAGGGTCGAAACAGTGGATAACCCTCAGAATGCAGGTGCTGTTGGTGCTGCAGTTATAGCTGCAGTGGGACTTAAGATCATAGACAGCATCGAAAGAGCAGGGGATATTATTGAGATATCAAGGTTTTATGATCCAATTTTAGAAAATAAAAAGATATATGATAAACAATTTAAAATATTTAAATCCTTATATACATCAAATAAAAAAAATTTTTCTTATATAAATAATTGAGGTTTATGAGAATAAAATTTTATAAAATGGTGATCCTATTTCTAAAAAGGAGATGAAAAGTTGAATAAACCTCGTAATAAGAAAGAAAATTTAGATAAAATTTCAGATGAAAGTATTTCCCCAGTGTCAAATGTGGATATAAGCCATAATATCGAAGCAAGAGATCGTAAAAGGCGTGAAGTTGTTGATTCTGCGGAGAATGTGTTAAAGGATGAGTTTATATATAATCCTACTTAAAAGTTAAAGGGGCTTTCCACTAAGGGCTAAAAAATAGGTGGCTAGCTCCTTTTTATCATTCATGTAGATCACTTACTCATTATAAAAAAGATTAGTCATTTATAAAGAAAGACTAATCATTTATAAAAAATACTAATCATTGTAAGTGTAAATTTGAATTAAGAAGTAATCAAAATCATTTAATCAAGTTAAATTAATATTAGCATATTTATATCTATTTTGATATTATTTTTGTATTTTCTATCTTTTTTGCAGAAAAATGGGCATATTCTCCTAAACCCTTTTTATTCTCAAAAAAGGGAAGTTATGTGCTGGATTTTGCTTTGTTTAAAAATCCAATATTAAGTTTTGTTAATTATCTCACTATCTTTGCTATCACATCATCAAACTTCTTTGCTTTTAATTTATCTAAAACATTTTGGTCAGCAAGTCCTCTATTTACATATTGCATCATATGTCGCTCATTGTAGCTTAACTTAAAGAATGCTCTGCAAACGGCTGTGGGGTCATTTAGAGCTGCATCTCTTTTATACTTTACAAGAAGCGTCAAAAAGTCATTTACATATCTCATTGGAACAGTTATAGTAAGATTTAAACTGCTTTGAACCATGCTCTTAACCCTCTCAATCTTCGTCTCAGGGGTTTCTTTTACAAGCTTATTATCCTTATCAAGCCTTCTATATAGCCTATCCTCTATTAGAGCTTTTACTTTTTCCACATCATTTATATC
>JAVBPQ010000113.1:0-10364 GCA_031549525.1 Clostridiaceae bacterium
GATAAATACTTCCTCACACAAAGTCTACGTTTTAGGAAAAGAAGTATTTCTTACTGCTAAGGAATATGAACTGCTCTTATTTTTTATAAAGAACCCTAATATCGTTTTTACAAGAGAGCAGCTATTTGATAAAATTTGGAAAGATGAAAGCTTTGGCGATACAGCTACCGTGTCTGTCCATATACAAAAACTTAGAAAAAAATTAGAAAAAGACCCATCAAACCCCGAATATATAGAGACTCTTTGGGGATCTGGATATAGGTTTAATACTAAATAGAAATTTCCCCCCACACCTCGTGTAAATAGCAGATGTAGGGGGAACTTTAGTAATCTTGTTTTTTAAGGAGTTTTTTTGTGGTTTTTACCATTATTTAGATGCTTTGTGCTGTATATCTCTTTTACTGCTATCATATCTACATCAAGGTTTAAAAGGTTTTCACAGACTACATCTCCAATTTTTACAGGAGTTCCAACATTTAAACCCCTTAATGCTTTTGAACATTCTATCCATAAGCTTTTATCTATTGGTCTTGAAGATCTTATGGGTACTACAAATTGATTTCCGCTCTTTACCTTTACATAAGTTACAAAAAATTCCTCATCATGAAAAAATGAATTCATCTTATACCTCTTAATTATCTTTTAAATTCTTTAATTCTGCCTGATACGATAAATGAACCTCTAGATTCTCTTATTATTTCAGAGAATTTTTTATTTGTTTCCTTTGAAAGTATTTTAGTAATCTTTTCAAGGCAATAAGAGGCACCGCAATTTCCTAAAGCTGCACCAGTTCTTCTCTTTATGCCCTCTATAGTACGTGCTCCAAGCGGTCTTCTTATTGAATCTATTATCTCACCTAAAGACACCTTTTCGCAATGACATATTATCTTTCCAAAATCCGGATCTTCTAAGATTAATGAATTAATTTGTTCATCTGTCATGTTCTTTATAATAAAGGTATCTCTTCTTTTATCATTATAGTGTTTTTTTAGTTTGCAGTTTAAGTTATTTATTATCATATTTGTGATGTTTACTGCAAGTGCAGGAGCAATTGTGATAGAAGCATAGCACCTTCCTGCTACCTTGATGTAACCTTTATTTAAATCATCACTATTTATAAGAAGATCATTCTTATAATAGTCCCAGGTATATAGATTTTCAATATCTTCTTTTTTTAAATTTTTAAGCAATGAATAGCTATAGTTTAATATTTGCTCTGTATCCATATGTTCAGAGCTCTTTATGCAAATCTTGGTATTGCCCTGAAGGGTTTTATAAGCATAGGTTCTTGTATTATCCTTATGAAATTTAAAGATAACCTTATCTGTTCCTAGTTTAAAATTTTTATTTGAATATAGATAATAGCTGTTGCCGTTTTTTGAATTATTATCCTTTGAATCCCATGAAAATGAAAGATCCTTAACCGTGTTTATTATTATTTTAGCAGTATAGATTGATTTATTAGTTTTAATCTCATATTTCTTATGTACCTTATTTATAGCGTGAACATATTCTTCAAATTTAAATTCCACTCCATTGTCAAATGCAATTTCTGCATAAGATAGTGTAAGATCATAAGGCTTAACTATTGCAGTATTAAGAGAATGAATTCCTCTTATAGGAGGAGACTTTAAAACATCACTATAATCTTCCATACCTTCTTTATTTAATAATGAAATATCTGAAAGGTTATTTGATTTTGATATTTCGTATATGTTATCTATAAGATCCATATCATTTTCATCAGATGTAAGAAAGACTGAGCCAACTTTTTTATATGGAACATTGAATTTTTTAGCTAGAGATTCCATCATCTCACTGCCTTGTTTTATAAGCTCGTAATTTGTTTCATCGTAGTTTTCCATACCAGAATATACTATGGAAGAATTAGAGGAAGCAGCAGTTACAGCTACATCATACTCGCTTTCTATTACAGCTATATTTAAACTATACTTGGACAGTTCATATGCTATTGAACACCCTATTAGGCCACCGCCGATTATTATAATATCGTATAACAAAAAACATATCCCCCCAATTGGATTTTGCCTTATAATGATATTCTATCAGAAAACTTCTAAAAAATCTTTAGTAATGAATATATACTTCACCTCCATCTGGTATATTATCATATAACCATTTTGCGTCTTCCATAGGAACTCTTATACATCCATGAGAAACAGCTTCTCCAAGCTTTTCTTCCTCTTCTTTTATTATATTTCCATTCTTATCAACAGGAACTGAGTGTATCAAATAGTCCCCAAAGAATTGAAGATAATATTTTGCTCCTTGATTAAATTTTTCGCTAAAAAATTCCTCTCCTCTTAGTATAATTTTAAATTTACCAATTGGAGTTTCTGTGTCTTTATTGCCTGTAATTCCTGTGGAGCATGGCATATCTTTTAGCAGTTTATCATCTTTATATACTTTTAAATTTTGATCAGTTAAATTCACACTTATTGAATATTGATCTTTATAATCAAAATACTTTTTAAATGAAGAGGATTTTTTTACCCATCCTGTTAAGCCTAAAGTAGATTCTTCACAATACAGATAGTCCTCAGTTTCATTATATACCACAAGAGGTTCATTTTCTGATAATGTTCTTACTATTTTACTATTTCCATTTGGATTTTCATATATATTTATGCCATCTTTTGCTGTATATAGAGTCTTTTTAAAACAATATTTTGAGCTGTATGCATATATATCATCTACTACTACAGATGCAGGAATGGATTCTTCTTTTAGCGTATTGTTTTTATTTGATGAGATATTCTCATTTTTTTCTTTAGTTTGGGTCTCGTTTAATGATATTTGATTTAGCTTATCATATGTCTTAATAAGCATAAAAACAGATGTGAACGCTGTAATAGCAATTATAGACATTACAATCATGATGCTAATTTTTACTTTCATATTTATCACCTCATATGGAAATAATTAACAAAAAAAAATAATTTATTCAGTGCTTTTAAATTTATTTATCTAGTTATTTAAGTTTCATAAGAAGTATAAAAAAATAAGAGCAGAAACGTCATATTTTACTATGGGTTCTATTTCTTTTTCTGGTATATTTAATTCTAAGTAACATCAATAAATAGGTTTAGTAAAGCCTGTAATCAGGAGGAAATAAGTGAAAGATTTAATATTTTATGATGAATGGAAGATAATACAAAAGGGATTTGATAAAGAAAATAACAGGATATATGAAAGCTTGATGAGCATTGGGAATGGTCATATGGGCATGAGGGGAAATTTTGAAGAAGACTATTCCAATGATTCATTGAGAGGAAGCTATGTAGCAGGGGTATATTATCCTGATAAGACAAAGGTTGGATGGTGGAAGAATGGATATCCAGAATATTTTGCTAAGGTTTTAAATTCTACAAATATAATAGGAATTAAAATATTTTTAGATGGGGAAAATTTAGATTTAAATATCTCTAAGATAAAAGATTTTAAAAGAGAGCTCAACATGCAAGAAGGCTATCTAAAGAGGAGCTTTGTTGTTTTAAATGGTGAGAATGAAACAAAATGCGAAGTCATAAGGTTTTTAAGCATAGATAGAAAAGAGATATTATGTATAAAATATAGCATCACACCTTTAAATCATCATATGAAGGTCACCTTTGAGCCTTATCTTGATGGAAATGTTAGAAATGAAGATTCAAATTATGATGAGATGTTTTGGAATGAAGTGGATAGAGGCTTTAATGAAGATCAAATATGTCATATAACCATGCAAACTAAAAAGCTTGATTTTTGTGTAGTGTCTTCAATGGATTGTAGATTAGATATAGATGGAACCTATGAAAATTTTAAAACTTTTAATGTTGATGAGAATATGTATGTTGGAAAGAAAATAGATGTAGATTTAAAAAAATTACAGACTGCAGCCCTTTTTAAATATGTATCTGTGATTTCAAATAGGGATTTTAAAAAGGATGATTTAGTTTTAAAAGGAGACAAAATTTTAAGAGAAGCGATTGAATTAGGTTATGATTTATTGTTTAAAAATCATAAGGATAGATGGTCTAAGATATGGGAAGATAGCGATATAACCATAGAAGGAGATGTAAAAGCACAGCAAGGCATTAGATATAATATTTTTCAATTAAATTGTACCTATACTGGAGAAGATGAGAGGTTAAACATTGGTCCTAAAGGTTTCTCAGGAGAAAAATATGGGGGAGCAACCTATTGGGATACAGAGGCTTATTGTATAAATTTTTATTTAAGCACAAGAGAAGAAAAGGTAGCAAGGCAGCTTTTAAAGTATAGATATAATCAGCTTGAATTTGCAAAGGAGAATGCAAAAAAGCTTGGGGTATCGGGAGCCCTTTATCCAATGGTAACTATGAATGGAGAGGAGTGCCACAATGAATGGGAGATAACCTTTGAAGAGATACATAGAAATGGTGCTATAGCTTATGCCATATTTAATTATGTGAGATATACAAAGGATGAAGATTATCTGATAGAGCATGGCATAGATGTATTGGTAGAGATATCGAGGTTTTGGGCTTCAAGAGTTAATTTTAGCAAAAAGAAAAGTAAATATGTGATACTTGGTGTAACTGGTCCAAATGAATATGAGAACAATGTAAATAATAATTGGTACACCAATAAGCTGGCTAGCTGGTGTCTTAAGTATACCATCTATGTTATAAACAATATTAAAGAAAGAAAATTAAATGAATATGAAAACGTCAAATCAAGGCTTAAATTTTGTGATGAAGAATTAGAAAAGTGGAATAATATTGCTTCAAATATATATTACCCTATAATAGATGAATTGGGCATATTTGAGCAGCAAGATGGCTTTATGGATAAGGATATAATAAAGGTATGCGATATTGGAAAAGAAAACCTTCCTTTAAATCAAAAATGGAGCTGGGATAGAATACTTAGAAGCTGCTTTATTAAGCAAGCAGATGTACTTCAAGGGATATATTTCTTTAGAGATGAGTATTCTCTAGAAGAAAAGAAAAAGCATTTTGATTTTTATGAACCAATTACAGTTCACGAAAGCTCCTTAAGCCCGTGTGTACATTGCATACTTGCAGCAGAACTTGGATATCATGATAAAGCCTATGAGATGTATTTAAGGACTTCTAGGCTCGACCTTGATGATTATAATAACGATACCTGCGACGGTCTTCATATAACGAGCATGGCAGGCACATGGATGAGCTTTGTCCATGGATTTGGCGGATTAAAGATCGAAGAAGATATGCTGAGTTTTTCTCCTATGATTCCAAAAAACTGGCATAGTTATTCATTTAGGGTTTTGTTTAGAGGAAATTTAATAAGTATAACTGTATTTCAAGATAAAGTGGATTTAAAATTAATAAAAGGAAAAAATTTAAATGTAAAAATATTTGATAATATTAGAAATTTAGACGCCTCTTTAACTTAAAAAAAAGTGATCAAGGGATCACTTTTTTTAAGTTACACACTCATCAATTTAATGATCAAAAGTTCAAGCTCTGCTTGTTTATCTAAAGATTCAGTCTTTAATTTCCTTTCAAGCTCAAGGCACAGTTTCAAACCATCTTTAAGCTGTGATTTTGTAAATTTTACGCTCTGAGTCATCATGTTTTTACATACATATATGTTTAATTTTAAAGATTTTGATATATATTCAAGAGTCTTATTATCTTCAATTCCAAATTTTATTAAAAGTAAAAGCCTAAGCTGCCTTTCGATAAAATAAATTATGCCCTCAGATTTTTCACCCCTATAAATTAAACTGTTCATTATATCTAAAGCTAAATTTAATTTTTTATTTGAAATGCTATCCACTAAATCAAAGATATCATCATCATCAGTGCCTATGCAGATTTCTTTAATATGCTGTCGTGTTATTAATTTTTCCTTTGCAAAATTTGAGAGCTTATCTAGCTCATTTTTTATAAACATGGTGTCAGAATTTTTATACATTTCAAATAGCATCTCAAGCTCGACTTTATTCACATCTCTCTCCCTTTCCTTTAAATAGGAGGATATAAAGTCTTGAATAAAAGCTTTCTTTTCTCTGCCATCATATTCTGCTTCTATTACTTCGCATATCTTATCAAATTTCTTTATCTTGTTGCCTGGCTTATCTCTTTTTGATGTAAAGACGGTATAGATCACCAAAATAGTTTGATGAGATATATTAGGTATATACTTTAAAAGAGAATCAACAAGCTTTTTCTTTCCATCTTCATTATCATTTAAAAACCATGCTCTATATATTAAAACAATTCTATAATCGCTAAAAAAAGGCAGAGTCTCACAAGCATTTATTATATCTTCTATATTTTCTATTTTTCTACCGTCAAACTCCGTAAAATTTAAATCTTCATAGCTTGTTAAGGCGTATTTTTTAATTTCTTCTATAGAAGATTTAATCAAGCCTTCATCATGACCAAAGAAGATATAGCAATTGTTTAGATTTTTAGCCTTTAATTCCTTTTTAAATTTTATAAGTCCATGCACAATAAACACCACTTGCCTAATATGTATTTGTACTGATACCTTTTAATTATATCATAATCTATATCATCTTTTAAATTGGGAGTGATAAGTTTTGAGCCTCTATAAGATACAGCTATGGATTTTAAATTTCTATCTGATGATAAAAATATACCTCCTGACATATGTATCTTTTTAAAATTTGTGATGGTAACAGGGTTTTCAAGCTGACCTTTTAATTTTGATACTTTGTTTCCATAGGCTTCATCAAAATTTGCAAAGAGATATTTATCATTTAGATGTTCTACTAAAACAGCTGAGAAGTTAGAATTTAAATACATGGTAACTTCAGGAAATACCTTAACAGTGTTTGAAATAAATGCTATAAATATGATTATTGTAATTTTTAATTTATACTTTGGCATGAGCCTTATGGAGGTTATCAAAATAAAAATACAGATATATAAAAAGCATCCTTTTGAGCTTAAATTTAAAACTGGCATATCTATGTTAAATAGAAAATTTTTAGCTCCATCTAGAGAATAAAATATGAGATTTATAAGCCTAGCTAAGGGTATTGTTAAAAGATTAAAATTTAGCAAAATAAACATGAGACAGGAGAGATATATTATCACAGTATAAAATGGTATTAGGAGTATATTGCCAAATAAAAATATGGTATTTACCCCTCCAAATGTCAAAAAAAGTATGGGCAGTATAAAAACTTGAGCTGAAAGGGTTAAGGCAAATTCTTGATTTAGCTTAAATAAAAATGATGGTAAAAGTTTTGAAAAATCATTTTGATACATTAATATTCCTAAAGTTGCGCCAAAGGATAGTAAAAATCCTATGTTGAATAAATTAAAAGGATTTAGTATTAAAATAACAAGACAGGCAAAGTAAAGAGCAGATTTTGAATTATAATTTCTATAAAATACTCCAGCCATCTTTGCAATAAAAATCATGATAAATGCTCTAAGGGATGCGCTTTCAATCCCTGTCAAAAGAAGATAGCAAAAGGTTAAAAAAAGAGCAAATTTAGCATTAAAGAATTTATTGAATATCCCAAAGATTAATACCATATGAAATCCTGATACGCTTAAAACGTGAAGTATGCCAAGGTATTTTAGATCATCCTTTTCCTCTTGATTTATAAATTTATCTTCTCCAAATACAAGAGCCATGACATAGGATGAGTTTTTCTCTGAAAGGTATGTTTTAAATCTCTCATATAAGTATGTTTTATATTTTAGCATATGGTAATTTAGAGTATAGTTTGATTTTATTATCGTATCTACTTTAAAATTTCCAAGGACTCCTTTAAACCCATCTATCTTGTATTCATATTTTCCTTTTATCAATATTTTCTTGCCTTCTAATGATTCATTAGATAATTTTTTGAAATCTCCATTTAAATAAACTGTCATATTTTTATATTTGGCTATGTATCCATATTTGGATTCTTTTAAAACATATACCCATATGTTGTTTGAAAACTTGGTGTTTACTGAATTAAAATAAGAAAACATGGACAAAAATAAAAATAGGATAAGGATTATGTTTTTTGCCTTAACATGCTGGTTTATCATTATAACTGCTATTATGAGTAAAGAGCTTATGAATATATGCCATTGTCGTGTAAAAAAACTATAGGATAGGAGTATGCCAAAGATATAGATACTTGTAATGCAGGATAAAATGCTCAAAAATCCACCTCCTAAGTGATCTATTTATTATTTTTTACCATTAATAGCATAAATAAACCCTCTATTTAAACTAAATTAATTTCTAAGCATATATTTAAAAATCAAAAATACACTTTAAATATAAAATATGGTAAGGATTGAAGCAAAATATGGATATTAATTTAGAAACTAATTTAGAACCTAAAGAAATAAGTGATGAAATAAAACAAGAGCATCCTTTTATTAAAAAGGAGGATTTAGATCAATACAGGAATGTGTAAATGCATTTGCAAAGCTTGTAGATGTGTTTAAACAGCGAACTGAGGAATTTTTTTTAGAGGAAGTATCGGAAGATCAAATTTTTGATATAGATGAGTATATAAAGGTAAGCTGCAATAGAGAACAGATGAACAGATACTTTGTTGATGAGATAGTGGACGTGGATGCTATGGCAACATTTAGGTTATTAGAAGATAAGGCATCAGAAGAGGTTCTAGAATAATTTAAATCAAAAATGAATAATTTATACAAAGACTTCTTTATTCGATAAAAATAGTTAAAAAATTTTGTGGAGTGAAGAGGATGATTGGCGTGTGGAAATTTGTAAAAAATATAGAATAATACAAGTTATTTTTAGATAAGAGTTTATAAATACTGCTAAAAGGGATTTTTTTATTTATGACTTTGTTTATATAAATATTGTTATGTATATATTGAAAATTTGGAGTTAAGTGGGGCTAGATTTTGAAATTTAAAGGGGATTTTCTCATTCAATAATTTGAATGATTTTTATTACTAATGATTTATCAGTGCTTAGTGTATTTTTCTTAAGAAATTAATGCATAATATTTAAAATAAAATTCAAGAGCCAGACTTAAAAATCTGACTCTTTCTGTAAAATATAAGTATTTAAGAAAATGGTTTTTAATTACTTTTTAGGATCAACTACAGTAACTATAATGGTTTTAGTTGTTTTTCTATTTTCCCTATCAGTAACACTATAAGTTATTGGATATTGACCAGGTTTTGAAGTGTTTACACTACCTTTAACAGTAATTTTATTAGTAATGTTTTCTCCTTTACCATTACTTGCAAAAGAAGTTACACCATCCTTAAAATTAAATTTACCACCAACTGGTATTGTAATATTTTTAGCATTGATAACTGGAGCGTTACTATTAGATACTGTTGTTGAATTTGGATTAGTAGGGTGTATATACGTAGCTTTGTCTGATACAGTAACAGTTATAACTTTAGTGGTTGATTGTCCATTTACATCAGTAACTTTATAAGTTAATTTGTAGTTACCAACTTTTGAAGTATTTATTTTACCACTAACAGTAACCTTATTAGAAATATCTTCTCCTTCACCATTATTTTCATAAGCTGTAACACCATCCTTAAGAGAAAATTTACTTTTTAAAGGTATTGTTAAATCTTCAGCATAAATAATTGGAGGTTCAGAATTATTTGTATTGTTTGTAGTATCTGTATTATTTACATTATTTGTGTTGTTTGTATTATTTGTAATCACAGTAGAAGTAGAGTTGTTAGTTATTACCTGATCAGTATCTTTATATACAAAAGGATCTGGATTTGTTGTAATAGTTGTAATAGGAGTAGATGGATTTGATGGAACAGTTATTGGTGGAATTATTGATGGAATCACTGGTGGAGTTATTGGTGGAGTCACTGGTGGAGTTATTGCTGGAGTCACTGGTGGAGTTATTGGTGGAGTCACTGGTGGATTTACCAGTACGGTAATTGTTAAAACTAATTGAGCACTTCCTTTACTATTTGTTGCTGTTGTTGTAACTGTATAAATATCTGCTGGTACATTATATGATACATTTATTAATCCTGTTGCACTATTAATTGTGATTCCGCTTTCTGCTGGAATTATTACTATTGAATAAGTTATTGGTTCTGTACCCTCATCCAGTTGATTTTTTACATTATAGCTTCCACCTATTCCTGCTGTTACATAAAGAGTATATAGTGACCCAGTATGTCAATACAAAATTTTAAAAATTTATAGTTAGTTTTTAAGATTTATACTAAACCCTCAAGGAAAATGGTGTGGTTAACTTTTCCATGCTAAATCCTCTCTTGAAGATGGGTAATGTGTCAAGGACTTTGCCGCATAAGCGGTGCGTAGCATCCTTGATTCATTTCCTATCTTCAAGTATAATTCTTAAAGGAAAAGTTATTTTTTGG
>JAVBPQ010000124.1:0-5288 GCA_031549525.1 Clostridiaceae bacterium
TTTACAGTAACAAAAACAACTAGAGTTATAGTAAGAGGAGGACAACCAGCAAATACACCACCAGTATTAGAAGTGGAACCAGTATTCCGTCTAACTGTAGGGCAAAGTTTTGGTGGTGCAAAACAAATGACTTTCGTAAAAAGCGCAACTGATAGAGAAGATGGAGACCTAATGAGCAAGGTAAAAGTAAAAAGCTCAAATGTAAACCCTAAAGCTAGAGGAACCTACAGTATAACTTTTGAAGTAACTGACAGTGCTGGGGCTACAGTAGAAAAGACAACTACAGTTTCAGTTATGTAGTAAAACAAAAGTATCATGATTAAAATCCACCCAAAACAAACTTGGGTGGATTTTATTAAACAGGTAAATCTTTTACTGTATCTTTAAGTCCAAGCTCTATAAGCTTTTCTTCTGTAGGAATTCCATCCTTAGTCCAATTCCTTGCTTCATAGTATTCATCGAGCATAAAATCCAAATCTTCTTTACTTATCAATTCTCCTTTTGATAATCCTTCCAAAATAGGTTCTTTCATAAGCCTTTCAGGAAGAGTATCATCCTTTCTTGAAAAACCCTCTCTTACATTAAACATGCGGCATATGTTGTTAAGCCTATCCCCAAGGCACCATACATCAGCTTCTGAATACTCAAAACCAGTAGCTCCTGTTAACATTTTGCCCACAAGCTTTTGAGCTGTTGCAGCAAGAGCAAGCTGTACTGGAAATTCACAAAGTGTAACAACGTCAAAAGTTCCACAAAAATCTTGGTTGAACTTTGTAAGCTCTCCTTTACCTTTAATATCAAGTCTTTCATAAGGTTTAGGGACTGGGATACCAAATACCTCTTGAAAAGCATATCCCCTATTATGATCTGCTCCTGTATAAGATGTAGCAAAATTAAGCCCATGTGCTTTTAAACCTCTTACATCATAAGCAGGAAGTTCAAGCCCTTTTACATGTATGGCGCTATACTCAGAGCCTTTGCCTATTTGTTCTGCTGCTTTTCTTGTTCCATCTGAAAATAATTTTCCAATCCCCTCTTTATATGCCATCTTTCTAAGCATTGAAAAGACAGCTTCTTCATTTCCAAACTTTAAATCTATATCATCAGAATGATCCAGCATTCCCTTTTCATTTAATTCCATAGCCATAGCAATACTAACCCCTGAAGATATGCTATCTAATCCAAGTTCATCACATAATCTATCCAAAGCAATTATAGCAGCAGGATCTTTAATACCAACTATAGAGCCTAAGGAATATATAGTTTCATATTCTGGTCCCTCAGTTGATATACCTGCATATTTTCCATTTCGTGCCATTCTAACTTGGCTGCAGCTTACAGGACAGCGATAGCATGGATTTCGGGTTTTATCATAAGCTGCAAAAACTTTTGATCCTAAAAGTTCATCCCAATCATCATTTCCACTATTCTGCCAATTATACGAAGGAAAAACTCCAAGAGCTGTAGCAGCATCTACAGCAAGGGCAGAGCCTGTTTTAGAGAACACAGGATATGCCATGGGGCTTTCCTTAAATTCCTTTAAAACCTCAGAAACTGCACTTTTAAAAATTTTTTCATCTGCTATAGGTACTTTATTTGTTCCACGAACTGCAATGGCCTTTAAATTCTTACTTCCCATTACAGCGCCTACACCCTTTCTTCCTGCAGCTCTTGCTTCATTTATTATACAAGCTAACCTGCTCAAGTTTTCTCCTGCAGGTCCTATGCAAGATATTCTTATATTGTGGTCCCCTAGAGCCTCTTTAATATAACTTTGAGTGTCAAATGTATTTAAGCCCCAATACTTTTCTGCACTTAAGAATTTAACCTCATCATCCTTTATATAAAGATAAACAGGCTTTTCTGATCTCCCTTCTATGATGAGCATATCATACCCAGTCCATTTCATCTCCACAGGAAAATATCCACCGCTTGAAGAGTTTGCTATTGCATAAGTCAAAGGAGATTTTGTGCATACGTTTAAGCGGCTTGCACAAGGAGCATTTGTTCCTGTTAAAGGTCCTACAGAATAGATAAGCTTATTATCTTCTCCTAGAGGATCTATGTTTTTTGAAAGTTCGTCATATAAATATTTTGCAGAAAGCGCAGCACCACCTACAAATTTTTCAAGGATATCAGGGCTTATATCCTCAGACTTGCTAGTTTTATTAGTTAGATTTATCCGAAGTAGTTTACCAAAAAATCCGCCTTTAAAACTCATAAAATATTCCTCCTATAAATTTATTAAAATAATTTGTAAAGGTTTCTATAATATATGTTAGTGCAAAAATAGGAGAAAATCAAATAAGATTATTTCAAACTATGTTAAATGGGAAAGGTTCATAACTAATTTTGTAATATATTTTTAATAGCATCATTAAATGACTTAGGGTCATCCATAAAAGGAACATGACCTGAATCCTTCATAATTATCATATCTTTATGAGGTGCCTTAGCAGTTTTATAGTATTCTTCAACCAGTAAGCAAGGAGTTATCCAATCTCCATCACCAGATATAAAATATACAGGAACTTCAAAGCTTTGCATCTCATTAAGATCAAATTCAAAGAAAAGATAATCCATAAGCTTAGCTTGAACCTTATATCCATCTGACTTTAAAAACCACTTTATATCTTCAAAAGAAATATATGGTGAAGTAATCCCCACCCATATCTGTTTTAAAGGAGGAAGCTCATTCTTTGCAAAAAGATATTTTGCAACATACCTTCTCATGGTCATAAGATTTACTATATCAAAATTTTCAAAGCTTTTAGTTTCTTTTAATATTTCTAACATAGATGATAGTTCATTTAAATATTTAGTATCATTATTCTCTTTAGCATATTTCATTGCAGTTTCTGTAGCAAGAGCTTGACCATCAAAAACATTCACACACTGACCTACACCTATATATGCAGAAACCTTTTCAGGATGCTCCTTTATATACAAAGTTCCAAGTACCGTTCCCCAAGAATGCCCCATGATGATAATCTTGTCCTTTTGAAACCTTGAAAGAACATAATTTACAAGCTCATCTAAATCCTCAAGCAAGATTTTAACTGAAGGTTCACTATTTGCATCAATATTTTTAAAATATGTCCTACCACATCCTCTTTGGTCCCAGCTTACAAATGTATATAAAGATTCTAAATCCCTTCGATAATAATAAGATATATAAGACATAGGAGAGCCAGGACCGCCATGTAAAAACAATATGATAGGATTTTTAGTATCCTCTCCTCGAATTTGTATATATTGTGAAGCTTGAGAAAGCTCAACAAAGATATCTTCTTGTATACCATTTTCAGTGGTAATATTTGATTTATGAACATTTATAGATCGAGTTATAAATATGATAATAAAGCTTAAAAGCAATATTGAAATGATGACTATAAATATCCACTTTAATATTTTAAAAAACCATCTCATTAAAAACTCTCCTTAATCTTTATTATTAAATGTCTTTTTAATCTCTGTATCAATCTTATTGATTCTTTCATTTAATTCAGCTTTAATAGATGATAGATGTTCACTAAATAATTTATGTTTCATATTAGGGAAAGCACCAATGAGCCTTCTTCCTGGATTTTTCCTACCCATTAAGCCTCGCAATTTCTCAATGATTTGAAGCATATCTTCATTTTTTATCTCTATGCATATTTTTTCTAATCTAATTAAGCTTTCCTTTATGTTGCTTCTATCAAGCCAAGAATACTCATTATTGTACATCTCCAATGTTTCTAATAAAGATCTGAATTTTCTAAGCCTTTCATGAAGCTTAAATAATGAATTGAGAGTAGTCATAAAATCTATGACAAAAACCGATACAATCAAAGATGCTATGATCTGTCCTATTCTATATGGTATAGCAAGGATGAAATTAGATATGACAGGATGTATAAAATAACATAATAAGACCCCAAGTATACCAAACATTATAGAATTTTCAAGGCATATTCGCCCCTTTATATTAAACTTTTTATCAGAGTAATCCCACCATCTGATTGAAAATAACTCTTCCATAATCCACCCTGTTAAATATTCAAGTGCAGTTGTGGAAAGCGTTGCAATTAAAAATAAAAATACAATATTATGTGTAAATGGGAGGAGCAAAAAAACTATTATCAAAGAACCAAGACCATAAATAGGGCAATAAGGTCCTGCTAAAAAACCTCTATTTAAAAATTTTTTTGCAAGTATAGAACAATAGGTAGCTTCAACAATCCACCCTAAGATGCTATAAGCTGTAAAATAAAATATAAATTCAGAAAAGTTCATATTCCATATGCCCCCATAGTATATTAATAATAAAGAGTAAAATATTATTTTAAGTTAAAGTTTGAGTGTAATTTTGATAAATTATAATAGTGCTTATATAGTAAAGTAAACTTATTTGTATATTTTGATTTCCAGGGCTTTTGTTTTCCACAAAAATGCAATATTACAGTATTGTTTATAACCCAATTTGTATCCTTTTCGCCATTTGAACTTAAAAGATATGTGCTGCTCTTCCTCACATCATAATTAAAAATGCTATCATCCATTGAAAAAATTTTGTTTCCAAAAAGACCATTTAACACATCCTGATCAGGTAGTACCATTAATTTATTATTTTGTCTTATATATTGGAAAATATCATCTTTATTTATTTCCTCTCGTTGTTTTTTAAGATTCATAAGAAGCACTCCAGAATTAAAATATCTTTCTGAATTTAAATTCTTAAGCCTAACCTTATTGATCCCTCCTATCAATGAACCATTATGAGCACAGGCTGCAAAAAGATACTTGGACAAATCTGTTTCATATAAAGCATCTATAGGATTTATAATCAGAATATCAGGGTCTAAGTAAAGAATTTTTTTTATATCACTTGGTAATATTAAATATGCTAGAAGCCTATAATACATTACTTTTGTATAATAAAAAGTAACTGGTGCATCTTTAAACAGAGAATCATCTACTAATATAGGAGTAAAACATTGATTTAATGATTCTATATATCTCTTTAGTTCTCTTATTTCTTCATCATCAATATCTGAATAAATAAGAATAATGTTAAACTTACCTTTAGGATTGCTCATTTGAAGGCTATATAGCATAACCTTTAAAGGAGCTACATACTTTGAGTCTATAGTCACTAAAATATTGTACACAAGTCACCTCCAGGGATTAACTCTATTTTATACCTTTCTTTAATATATGCACCCTTACCCCTTGCTTTTTATTCTATTCTAACAAAATAGTCTATTCTTGTCCTCTAACTTATAATTTTTCCTTGTTTATTTATT
>JAVBPQ010000187.1:0-33668 GCA_031549525.1 Clostridiaceae bacterium
TTAAAATATGCCATGATGAAATACATAGGGGAAATAAATAAGTATCCAAATGGAGAGCTGTGCATGGAGACGTGCATGCACGGTTCGGCGGGGGGTTCTCAGTGCATAAAAAACATGAGCCACTTTTGGAGTGAAGCCACACTATGAAATGAACGGCTTTGATGAGTATGGTTTTAGAAAACTGTTTGATGGATTGTCGATAAGCTACTTTTATATCTCTGTTAATTCGATTTGTTCAAGAGTAAATCGATAAATAAATTAATTAAATCAGATGGGTCGTCTAGTCCTTTCTCTGATTCCAAATGTCCAGCGTAGTTGAGATCGACAAGCCCTACAATAAATGCTGATGCCAACGCCGTTATCTCTCTTATGGATTTATTGGTTGCATGAAATGCTTGGGCGAAACATTCTCCAAGTACCCCATAGAGTTCACGCGCAGAAATATGCAGATATGGGTACATATCCTGATTCCACTGCTTGCGGAACATAAGATGATAATGGGGTTGTTTGTTCATACCGAAATTATAGAATCCCAATAAGATTGCAAAGACAAGCTCTCTAGGATCGTCCATTTCTTCGGTTAATTTGTTAATGACTGATTTTTGAGCCTCGAAATCTTCAGTTGCGATAGCCGCCAATAACCCCTCTTTATTGTCAAAATGTCTGTAAACAGCGCTTCGTGATAGATTCATTTCTTTTCCAAGGTCTCGCATATTAACTGAATCTATGCCTTTTGTATCAATCATATATCTCGTAGCATCCAGTAACTTTTGCTTTGTTTCATTAATGTTTTTCATATGCACACCCTCACACAAGTATTTTATTATAATTCTACAACGAAATGTTGACGCTGTCAACTTTAAGTGATATGATGAAAATAAGTTGACAGTGTCAACATGAATTATAATAGCTAAAAAGGAGTAGATTATGAAAACTTTTGTTATAACAGGTGGTAACTCTGGACTTGGGTATGAATGCGCAAAGAACATTGCAATGACTCATAAGGATAATTTTGTTATTCTCGCCTGCCGCAATGCTTCTAAGGCCAATGCTGCAATAGATTTGTTAGTCAAGGAAACAAATAACGAAAATATAGCTTTTATGGAACTTGATTTAGCGTCTTTGGATTCAATAAGAAATTTTGCGGCAAAATTTGCAACCTCTGATTACCCGCCGCTATACGCACTTGTTTGTAATGCAGGATTAATATTAGTTGATAAGACGCATTATACCCAAGATGGCTTTGAAATGACCTTTGGGGTTAATGACATAGGACATTTCCTGCTGACCACTATGCTGCTTGATAAGATGGCGGATAATGGTAGAATTGTTTTTGTCAGCAGTGCAACTCACGATCCAGCAGAGAAAACAGGAATAGCAGAACCTGTTTATGAAAATGCGAGATTATTAGCATATCCAACAGATGAAAAACAAGATAAGGGCATGATTAAGTTAGGACAACGCCGCTATACCACATCAAAACTATGCAATATATATTTGGCTTACGAATTTGCGGAGAGAATAAAACAGCAAACCGACAAACACATTTCAGTGAATGCTTTTAACCCAGGAGAGATGGCGGGTACAGGTTTTTCACGGACTTTTCCTCCTATCGTGAAATTTATCATGAAATATGTATTGCCAGCAGTAAGGTTATTTCGTCAACCGAAGGATAGTGTTGAAAATTCGGGTAAAGTTTTAGCTACTCTTATAACTGATACTAGATTTAATGGTATTACTGGCAGATATTTTGATGGTATGCAAGAAAAAAACTCATCCGAGCTTTCCTATAATAAGGAAAATAGAAATGACCTTTGGCAAACCAGTGTGGCACTAACAAAATTAAACGAGTCAGAAACTATATTGTATTTAAAATAGTTTTTCTGATCTTCTATAAGTGGCGAGTAGTTGACATACTTTTCATAAGTTCAATCTGTATCTTTCGTTCTTCTTTAACCTTATCAAAATTTCCTGGATACATGAGATTGACAACTACTATTGCATATTCCGATGCAACTAATGGGTGCCACCTTACATGAGGCGTTGCTGCAACTTGCCCCATAGCTCGCAATACCTTTGCTTTTATTAGGTTTTTTTCTTCACGAGCAAGGCTATTTATCATACCAGCAACTTCTAGCGCATCTTGAAATTTTATCTCTCTATCTTGCCACTTTTTATTTACTGTAAAGCATTTTTCAATCTCTAAAGAGCGTTCAATTTTGCTAAAATTTAAAATATGTTCAGCAAGCAAAATAGCATACTTAGACATCTCCACATGTGTTTTTAACTCACTAAGCGTAATCAACTCATTTTTTAATTCAAGAATATCATCTACTTTGCGAATAAGTCCTGAATTAGCATATCTCATAAATGCAAAGCCATCTTTAATAATTTTACCCATAATCTCTCCTAAACATAAGTATTGTCAAGATCCCTATTTATAAAATTTTTTCAAATAAATACTTTCTTAAAATAAAGATCATCACCATTGATATAAAAATCAAAAGCAGCACAATGGTTATAGATCCCATTGAAGGTATGATAAACCCTAAAAAATATCTCACATATTTTATAAAAAAACTCGTAATAAATAAAGCAAAAACAGATACTACAATTGCGGCTCTCCATGTGTTAAGAGGTCTGCAGATGGTATATAAGGTCCAAACCTGAACACATCCCATAAATAATATTATGAGGGTAGATAATTCTTGTCTAGAAAGTTTTTCATTTACACCTCCAACATTATTAAATATTATTATTAAAAACACCATAAAAGCAATTACAATACTGCTTGGTATTGATTTTGACAATACTCTATTAAAAAATTTTCCTTTTATAGGCTCGTCATTTGGTTCAAGTGCCAATAAAAAGCTAGGTATCCCCACAGCAAATAAGCTTACAAGTGAAAGCTGTATTGGTGCATATGGATAAGCATACGAGCCTAATATCATGAGCACAGATATAAGCAAAGAGTAAAATGTTTTAACAAGAAAAAGACTTGCAACTCTGCTGATATTGTTTATAACCCTGCGGCCTTGTCTTATAATCTCAGGTAAAGAGGCAAATTTTGAATCCAAAAGCACAAATTGAGCTACTGCTTGGGTAGCTTCGCTTCCTGAAGCCATAGCTATTCCGCAATCCGATTTTTTTAATGCAAGTATGTCGTTTATTCCATCACCTGTCATTGCAACGGTATGCCCATTCTTTTGCATAGCTTCTATCAACATGCTTTTTTGTTCTGGCTTTACCCTTCCAAAGACTGAAGCTTTTTCTACCGCATTCTTTAATTCATCTATATCATCTGATAATTTATTAGCATCTAAATATTCCCCTATAAGACCAACCTTTTTTGCTAAATTACTTACAGTTAAGGGATTATCTCCAGATATTATTTTAATGGTAACACCTTGCTGTCTAAAATAATTTAAAATTTCACAAGCTTCATCTCTCACCTTATCTTCTAATAAGATGAGCATTTTAGTTTTACGATTTTTAGGAAGAATTTCACCTATTAATGAATCTTTGCTCTCTAAAAGCGCAAGAACCCTAAATCCTTCATTTGAAAGCTCATTTGATTTATTTAAAATATCCTCTTCTTTTATTATCATATCAGGAGCACCTAAAATCCATGTGCCATGATCGTAAAATTCTACAGCTTGCCATTTTCTCATGGAAGAAAACGCTATTTTAGATTTTACCTTTATCTTCCCATCTTCTTTAAAAAATTCTTTTAAAGCTTCTGAAGATGCATTTTGTTCACCATCATTTTTTACAATTGCATTTATTATTTTAGATAGTTTTTTTTCATCATCATAAAAAAAAGCCTTATTTACTTTTAAATTTCCTTCAGTCAAAGTTCCAGTCTTATCAAGGCACAATACATCTACCCTTGCTAAGGTTTCAATGGCATGTATATTTTGAGTTAGAGTCTTTATCCTAGATAATCGTATAACTCCAACTGCCATTGCAACACTTGTGAGGAGCACAAGCCCCTCTGGGATCATTCCTACAATTCCTGCAACTGACCCTATAAGAGCATTTTGCCATGTGTGGTTTTCTACAAAGAAAAGCTGATTTATAAAAAGCAAAATGCCAACAGGCAATATGGTAATGGAAACTATTTTAATTATTTTTTTGATGCTCTCTTGTAATTCTGAAGGGATGAACTTATATTTTTTTGCCTCTTCACTTAATTTATTTATATAAGTGTCTTTTCCATATTTAAATACTTGGGCCTTTCCATCTCCTTGCATTACAAAACTTCCAGAATAGACTAAATCCCCACGCTTTTTTGTAATTAAATTTGATTCTCCTGTGAGCTGGGATTCATCTACATCGACTAACTTATCAGAAACTAAAATAGCATCTACAGGCACTTGCATACCTTTTTTTAAAATTAAAATGTCATCCTTTAATATTTCATTTTTATTAAAATAAGATATAGATCTATTTCTTAAAATAGATACCTTAGAATCCTTTAACAAAGAAAGCTTTTCTATAGTTCTTTTAGCTCTTTCTTCTTGAAATATTCCTATGGCAGTGTTTACAATGATTATAACCATAAAAGTAGTGTTCTTAGGGGACCCTGCAATTATTACAAGGATTGCAAGAAGTAAATTTACAAAATTAAACAATGTAAATGTATTTCCAATGACTATTTCAGAAAAAGTCTTATTTTGAGAGTTTAAAATAACATTTATCTGCTTTTTTTCTTGCCTCTCTCTTAATCCATCATTGTTTAATCCTATATCTAAATCAACAGGGTTATCTTTTAAATAATTTAAAGTAATTTCTCTATTATCTTCTAAATACATAACATCTCCATAATTATACTAATACAAAAGTCTTACCACATTTTTAATTAGATTATACATTCATTTTAAATTAAATTGCAACCCTGCAGTTAAAGCTAAATATTTAATATTTCAATAATCTCATCCACATTCTTTGCTAAATGATCTGCCCCAGCATTTTTTAATTCTTCATAACTTCCATATCCAAATAAAACCCCAATGCTTTCAATCTCATTCTCTTTTGCCCCAATAATATCATACTTCCTATCCCCTATCATCACCACATCATCGTTTGAGGTTATCTTATTATAATCTAAGATATATTTTATAACCTCACCTTTATTTGAACGTTCGCCATTTAACTCGCTTCCAGAGATAAAATGAAAATATTTCTTAATATCATAATGCTCTAAAATTCTATCAGCAAAGACAATAGGTTTTGATGTTGCAAGCGCAATCTTCTTATCTTTTAATCCCTCTAAAAGGGTATCCATTCCAGGATATAGTGTATTCTCATATATGCCTTTCTCTGAAAATCTTTCCCTATATTTTTTAATTGCAATTTCTGCATCTGTCTCACTAAAACCATAGCTTTCCATAAAAGTCTGTTTTAGAGGAGGGCCAATGTGTATGCATAAATCATTTAAATCCTTTACATAAATGCCAAAATACTCCAGAGCATAAGCAATTGACTTTGTAATCCCTTCTTTAGGTTCTATTATCGTACCATCTAAATCAAAGAGTATATATTCTTTATTTTTCAAATTAACCACCTACAACTTAAAAGATGGAACATGTTCCCCAACTTCTAGCTCATTATCATTTAATATTTTATATTGAGAAATCTTCTTTATATTTTCAATGGTCTCTTTATTATCATACTGAATCTGCTCAAGTATTGATGGTATCACAATAGGCCAATAGCCCATCCCTTCCATGGACTTCAAACTAAATCCAAGCTTTTCTTTTTTAAGTCCAAAGGTATATACACCCCTTGCTCCGCCTTTTGCTACAATATTTTTATCTCCATTTAAAACAGTACAAATTCTTCCAGTCCCTGAAATCATAAGAGGAGAATCATTCATAGCATCTGTTATCTTTAAAATAGCTTCGCATAACTTATCATCATCCAATACATATGGATCTGCAAGCCTTGCAAATGATAAAGCTTGATTTCTCATAGGAACTGCAAAAACAGGAACTCCACATCCGTCGATGCCAAGCTTAATATCCTCTTGTTTTACGGATGATAGTAACGATATGAATTTTATAACTTCTCTTTGAAGCGGATGATTGATCTCCCAATATCCTTTAATATCCCAGTTAAAGAATTTGCATAGAGATAAAAATCCTAAATGCTTTCCTGAACAATTATGATATAATTTTCTCTTATTTCTTTCTCCCTTTAAAATTAAGAGCTTTGATGGTTCATATATAGGAAATTGAGGTATCATAAAGAGATCCTCCTCTTTTAATTCTATTTTCTCTAAAATAGAAAGAGCAGTTTCAACATGCTCATCTTGCCCTAAATGGGAGGCACACATCAAAGCAACTTCTTTTTTTGTAAATCCAAATTTTTCAATAAGTCCATAGTATGCTATTGAAATTGCAGATATAGGTTTTGCTGAAGATCTATAAAAGCTTAAAAAATTTTCATCCCCAACTGCATATTTCAAATTATTTCTACTATCAACGCATACAATATGACCTCTGTGGTTACATTCTAAAATTCCATTCCTAAATTCTTTACTAAGCACTTGTTCCATAAATTCCATCCTTTATTTTTAAAATATTTATCAAAACGGGCAAAAAACCCATACTTCAATTTTAATAAAATAAATGAAAAATGGGTAGTACTTTGCTTAATATCATTTCAAGTTAAATTTTAACATTTTATTAATTAAATTAAAAAATATTGCATTTTATCTTATAATAATCTAAAATAATAATATCAAAAGATTTAAATTTGGTTTTTTATACAGTATTTATATTTAAATTAATTTTAGGAGACGATTGACATGAAAAACTTAAAGAAAAAATTTTTAAGTACAACATTGACAGTTTTAGTAGCGGGAGTTATGTTTTCTACTTCAGTAGTATCTGCTTACGCTGCAAATAATAATATTTCAGGTTTTTTTAACAAAATTCAAACTCAAATAAATAAAGCAAAAGAATCCATTTCTTCAAATCAAGCTGTAATAGACGAAGCCACAAAAGCTGTAAATAATCTATTAAACTCTAATGCAACTCAACAAGCTATAGATAAAGCTCAGGATTTAGTAAATAAATTACCAGATAGCAGTGCTACTATAAAAAGCCAGCTCCAATCATCAATTGACAAAACAAAAAAGACTTTAGAAGATAAAACATTAGTAAATAATGCTACAAAAGCTGTAAATGATATACTAAATTCAAAATTAACTAAGCAAGCTATAGATAAAGCTCAAGATGCAGTAAATAAAATGCCAAATAATGATCAAGCTAAATCGCTAAAAACGCAATTACAATCAGCTATAGATAAAGCAAATAAAAATCTAAAGGAAAGCACACTTGCTGATGATGCTACTAAAGCTGTAAATAACCTTTTAAATTCAAAATTAACTCAGCAAGCTATAGATAAAGCTCAAAATGCAGTAAATAAATTAAATGATGAAAAAACATTAAAAAGTCAATTGCAATCATCAATTGATAGTGCAAAAAAGCTTATTTCCTCAAATAAATAAAAAATAAAATATATTCCCCAAACCTCAGTATTTACAATAATTTACTGAGGATTTTTTTATAAAAAGTTTTTTCCTTTAATTTTTTTAAAATCTATAGATGAACTTATAGTGGCTCTTTTTCATATTATTTTTTAAATAAAACTCATGGCTTTTTTCTCTCATCATATTGCAGCAAACCTCAATTTGGGGACATCCCTCCAATAAAGCTATATCTTTAATTTTTTCAAATAGCATCTTCCCTAACCCATTACCTTGATATGCTTTTGAAACAATTATCTCTTGGATCTCTCCGATCTTATCTAGATGATGAATAAGATTCTGAATATGAAGGCTTGCAAATCCGATTACCTTTAAATCATAAACTGCCACGATATAATGAATCATATTATCCTTTAAATTATTTTCATACATTTTTTCAAATCTAACTCTATCAATAATTTCATTATCAAGCTCACAAATCAAACCATAAATTCCATCCAAATTATCTAAAGAAGCCTCCAGTATTTTCACATCTTTTAATTTTTGCATATGTTATTATGTACATCCTCCATGATTTCACACACTTTTCTCGACCTATCTAAGCTCACAGCTTCACTTTCTAACCTTCCAAGCTTTACAACTTCAGAAAACTCCCTTATCTCATATTCAAATCCATTTATATCATAAGGGCATAGGAACTCCTTAATATTTCCATCATCATAATTTATCGTAAACCTTTGAGAATCATTAAAAGATTCTGATAATATAGACCCTTTGTCTCCATATATCCGCATACTATATGGCCCTTTAGTGCTATCTGAGGTTAGAGTATTTACTATCATTCCATTAGGGTAAGAAAATGTCAACATAGATCTTATGTCTACACCAGTATCACCCTTTGCTCCACATACTGACATGAAATCATACCCTTCTCCAAATAAATTAAAGACTGTATGAAGGTTATAGACCCCAAGGTCAAATATAACCCCTCCCCCTAAATCCTTATTATATATTCTGCTCTCTGGGTTTTTATTAAATTTAACACAAAAATCAATAAATGCTAAAGATATATTTCCAATGGTACCATTTTCTATATGCTTTTTTATCTCTACCATAGAAGGAATTAAATTTGTCCACATAGCTTCCATCAGTGCAACTTTCTTTTCCTTTGATTTATTTAATATATCATCAAATTCCTTAAGGCTCATAACCATTGGTTTTTCACAAAGCACTGGTACTCCCTTATCTAAACACATCATTATATTATCATAATGAGCAGAATTTACCGTTGAAATATACACTGCATCTATATCACGGTTTAAAAGCATCTCCTCATGACTTCCATATGAATTAGTAATCTTATATTCCTTTGCAAATTTATCTGCTTTATAAAACGAACTCGACGCAACAGCACAAATCTCCATATTATTGATACCCTTTATTGCCTTTGCAAACTTATTTGCAATAACTCCAGGTCCTATGATCCCCCATTTAAACTTTTTCACAAAAATTATCATTCCTTTCCTCAATTATATTAAAAAGCTTCTTATTCATAACTTCAAGGCTTCTAATTTCTTTTGGGCAAGCTACATGCTGCTCAACAATATCGCCGCCAAAATCATGAATCAATAAACCATCATAGCATAGATCAGTAAGCCAATTAACATCATAATGACCAAAATATCCTGATAAAAAAGCCCCGTCAAAATTAAAAAGCTCACTTGCCACAAGTGCTTGTTCATAAATAATAGGTGCCATGACAGCATCAGCAAAATCAATGATATAAATGTCACCTGTATCAGCAATTAAAATATTGTCACTGCATAAATCGCCATGTACAAATACATTTTCACCAAAATCATGTGTTTTAAGATAGCAAAGGCGTTCTTCTTTGAATTTTTCAGGATATTTATCCCAACGACGGTGACGTTCTTTATCATAAATAACATCAACATCGTTAAAAGGGTTACAGAAAATATTCATCTTATCAGTTATATCACGCAATTTTTTGCCAAATGCAATCTTTTCTTCATAAGAAAAATTTGGTGCTGCTTTTGTAAATTCTCTGCCCTTAATAAATTTCATAATCATATAAAAAAATAGGTATTTATCTTCTAAAACACCATAAGCAATGAATGTTGGCACAGATATACCAAGTTTTTGAGCATGGTTAACAGCAAAAATCTCAGTTTCAATCTCAGCAGTGCTATCGATACCAGATTCTTTTGGTGCAAAAATTTTTATGACGTAATCCCCCACCTTAAATACCGCATTGGTACCAGGGGTAAGATATTCAACATAAGTAAAAGGTAGATTTTCTACTTTAAATATATATTTAATTATAGGCTGCCATGCTTCAATAGAATGAAACACCTCACCCCAAGACTCCCAGTTATAAATGTCGTAAGTAAATAGTGAATTCATATATACTCCCTTTTATTGCCTTATGTAAATATATAAGTAAAAAACATTATCCTCTTTTTTATTTATTGGATAATGTTTTACTTTTACAATATTAAATACAAAGTTTATTTTCAGTCTGGGTAACAGGATTTGAACCTGCGACCTCATGAACCCCATTCATGCGCGCTACCATCTGCGCTATACCCAGCAATTATCGCATAATTATATGATACACTAGATTTTAAAGAAATCAATATATAAAATTATTTATTTTTTAAAAATAAATCAGGTCTAAATTTATTGGTAATCTTTAAAGATTCTTCGTATCTCCACTTTTTTATATTAGAATGATGACCAGATAAAAGAACATCAGGAACCATAAGTCCTCTAAACTCTCTTGGCTTTGTATATTGAGGGTACTCTAAAGTATTGTTTGAAAATGATTCCTCGTCTAAGCTTTCAGAGCTTGATAAAACCCCAGGTATAAGCCTTGCTATGCTATCTATAATAGGAATAGCAGCCATCTCTCCCCCTGTCAATATAAAATCCCCTAATGATATTTCACAATCTATAAAGCTATATACCCTTTCGTCTATACCTTCATAATGACCGCAAAGAAATATTATCTCCTCTTCTTTGCTAAAATCTCTCGCCATATCCTGATTAAATGTTTCCCCTCTTGGTCCTAAGAAAACTACTTTTCCTTTATTTAACTTTTTAACTTCCTCAATGCATATTGCAATAGGCTCTACCATCATGACCATTCCAGCTCCACCGCCAAATGGATAATCATCCACCTTCTTATGCTTATCCCTAGAATAATCTCTTATATTATGAACCCTTATATCTATAATACCATTTTCTCTTGCTCTTTTTATTATGCTTTCCTCGAATGGAGAAAACATATTTGGAAAAATAGTCAATATATCTATTCTCATAACCATGATTTAAGAGGCTTTATTACTATTTTTTTACTCTCTACATCTATTATAGGCATTATATGTTCAACAACAGGGATGAGAAGCTCTTTTCCTTCATACATAACACAATACACATCATTTGCTTTTGTTTCAATATAATCAAAAACCTCTCCTATATATGTGTCTTCTTCATCGTATACCTTACAGCCAATTATATCAGCAATAAAAAATCTTCCTTCTTCAAGCTCTACTGCATCTTCCCTTGATATTTCAATAACTTTATTTTTTAAAAACATAGCATCTTCTATAGAATTTATATTTTCAAGCTTTAAAATAACTTTATTGCTCTGGTATTTTATATTTTCAATATTAAATTGTTTACCTTCAATATTTACATAGCTAAGGTCTGAAAATCTGTGCATGTCATCTGTATATGGATGAACCTTGATTTCTCCCTTTATACCATGTGTAGTTGTTATGTGTCCGATTATAAGTAAATCTTCCATTAAATATACCTCTTTTAAATTTTAATCCTCTGATTTACTATGTTATCAAAAACTTTTACAATAATCAATAGAAAAATAGAACTATAAACTATATAAGTACTCTTAAATACTCTTTGCAATCAATATATTTTCTGCTTTGCTCAAAAGAAAAGTCAAGAAAGAAGCTGCTATAGATAATATAAATATCAAAAGCCATGCATTTTTAACACCACTATTATCTATAAAAATATTCATCAAAAAAGGACCTAAAGCAAACCCTGCACTATGTAAAAAAGGAACAAGGGATAATACCCTTCCTCTATGAGAATATGGTGAATGATTTGCTACATACACACCTGAATTTGTAGAGTTTAAAACCTCACCTATTGTCCATATTAAGGTAGAAAAATAAAACCAAATAGGAATTTTTACAAAATACAGCATACCAAAACCTATGGCATAAAATATACCGCTTAATGAGAGATTAAATATAGAAGAATACTTCTTTGTAAAAGCTACTATTATGGTTGTCAAAGATATTACACTTATACCGTTTATAACCATAATATTTCCAAATATAACAGAGCTATTATCAAATAAGCTCTTTGCATATAAAGGTATGCAGTAATTTATCTGAGAATAAATAAAGCTATATAAAAGTAAAAGCACACAAAATGCAATGAGCATAGGTCTCTTTAAAAGTACCTTTAAAAGGCTTCCGCTTTTTTCAGATTCTTCATCATTAAATTTTTTATATTCTAATATTTTATCCTTTGATATATTTTTAATAAAAAACAACACAATAATCATAGATATAAAGACTGCTATTGCATTGCCTACAAATATCATATTGGTATAGTGTTCAAATAAATATCCTGCAATCATAGGCCCTATAGAAAATCCAATGTTTGTACCAAGATAAAGCAAGGAATATGCGTTTTTTCTATTTGAGGTATTTGTAAGGTTAGCCATTAAAGCTGCAACTGCTGGCTGAACTACAGAATTAAAAAATCTAGATAAGATTAAAAAATACGATACTATCGTAGACCTTGATATAAAAATACATGTTATATAACATAAAACAGTTAAACATTGAAATATTATCATGATCTTCTTGCTTCCAAAGGTATCTGTTAATTTTCCTCCAATTAAAGCTCCAAGAAGAGCACTGCAAAATGATGCTGTAACAAAAACTGCTGTGGTTTTATTGCTAAGTTTTAGAATATCTGATAGATAAAGGGTCATAAATGGACCTACAAATGCACCAAGAGCATTTATAACATTTATCATAAAAAGTATATATATCTGTTTTGGAAGTCCTCTATAAGTTTTAAAAATACTATTTATTATACTCACCTTCTTACTGAAAAATCTTAATAAATCCTTATATATTTTAACATTATTTTTTTAAAAAGTATATTTTTATTGGAATCGTTGTTATGTTGGTTGTATTTATATATCATTTAAGATAAGATCATGTTAGTGTAAAAAAATTGCATTTATTTCTAAAAAAAGTTTATTATATTTTTATAACACTGTTATGCATTAATGGTAAAATAGTAGCTAAATTATCATTGACGAGGTGGCTGAAGTGATAATATAATGAAGTAAATTATAGGAAGGGAAGTGGATAAATTGACAGATTATTTTAAATTAAGTACTAGAACTATCGTTGCAATTGCTCTTGGCGCTGCTATTTTTTGGGTTTTATTTATGTTTATAAAAATTCCATCGCCTATACCTGAAACGAGCTTTCAAACAGCTTATGGTATTTCAGCATTTTTTGGGACTATATTTGGTCCTATTGCTGGTTGTTTGATTGCATTTATTGGACATGCTTTTTCAGATGCTCTGCAATATGGCTCCCCATGGTGGAGCTGGGTAATTGCAAGCGGTGTAGCAGGATTTATTTATGGATTTGCATTTAAAAGAACAAAAGTTGAAGAGGGTATATTTGATTTAAAAGATATTATAATATTCAATGCCATTCAGTTCATAGGAAATTTAATAGCCTGGCTCATAGTAGCACCTATCCTTGATATTGTAATTTATGCAGAAGCAGCAGATTTAGCGTTCTTGCAAGGACTTATAGCTGCTAGTATGAATATAATCAGTGTAGCTGTTATAGGTACACTCATATTGATTGCTTATGCAGCGACAAGAACAAAATCTGGAAGTTTAAGGAAAAATATCGGGAAGTAAAAAATATGAAAGAAAAGCCAATCATTTCTTTTCGTGATTTTAGCTTCAGGTACATAAGTCAGGCTGAACAAACTCTTAATGATATAAATTTAGATATATATAAAGGTGAGAAAATATGCATTGTAGGACCTAGTGGCAGCGGTAAAAGCACTATAGGCAATTGTTTAAATGGATTAATTCCCTTTTCATATAAAGGTGAAATAAAAGGAAGTCTAGAAGTTTCTGGACTTTTTACAAAAGAGCAGAATATTTTTAAGATGTCAAAAATTATTGGAACAGTCCTGCAGGATTCTGATAATCAGTTTGTAGGGCTTTCAGTAGGAGAAGATATTGCTTTTGCTCTTGAAAATGATTGCATTAAGTTAGAAGAGATGAAGGACAGGGTAGAAAAAGTTGCTAAGATGATAGATATAGATACACTTCTTTCATTAATGCCTCATGAGCTTTCAGGAGGACAGAAGCAGAGGACCTCTCTTGCAGGTGTTATGGTAGATGATGTAGAAATCTTATTGTTTGACGAACCTCTTGCAAATCTTGACCCTGCTACAGGTAAAAATGCTATAGAAATAATCGATGATATACATAAAAATACAGGAAAAACTATAATAATAATAGAACATCGCTTAGAAGATGTACTTCATAGACCTGTTGATAGAATAATCGTGATAAATGATGGGTGTATAATAGCTGATATGTCACCAAATGAGCTTCTTTGTACAGATATTTTAAAAAAGACAGGGATAAGAGAGCCTCTATATCTAACTGCATTATCTTATGCCATAGTAAAATTTAATATAAAATATAAACTAGATGATATACATCAATTGAAGATTCCAGATGCAAAGAATATTTTATTATCATGGCAAAAGTCTGTTCCTATTCCAAAAATAGAGGAAAAAGGCCCTTCTGCATTAAAGCTTTGCAATGTATGTTTTTCTTATGATGGTAAAAACGATACAATAAAAAACATAACTCTAGATATACGGCAAGGAGAAATGGTATCTATTGTAGGAAAAAATGGAGCAGGAAAATCAACTCTTACACATCTTATATGCGGCTTTTTAAAGTTAGATTCTGGAGAGATATTACTTAATGGTGAAAATATAAAGGATAAATCTATATCAGAGAGAGCATCATATGTAGGGCTTGTAATGCAAAATCCAAATATGATGCTTTCTTTACCAAAGATAGCAGATGAAGTTGGCCTCGGATTAAAGCTTCGAGGATTGTCTGAAGATGAGATAAATAAACGGGTTGAAAAAGTTCTCAAGATTTGTGGACTTGCACCTTTTATTGATTGGCCTGTTGCTGCCTTAAGCTATGGACAGAAAAAGCGAGTTACAATCGCTTCTATATTGGCTCTTGAGCCAAAGATAATAATTTTAGATGAACCAACTGCAGGACAAGATTACAAGCATTATAGTGAAATGATGAATTTTTTACATACTCTTAAAGATCAAGGGAATACAATTGTATTCATCACTCACGATATGCATCTTATGTTAGAATATACACCTCGTTCCATAGTATTAGCAGATGGTGAAATAATCGCTGATGCACCATCCTATGAAATTTTAACTGATGAAAAGGTAATAAAAAGAGCTAATTTAAAAGAAACATCCTTATATACTCTGGCAAAGTATGCCGACTTGCCCGATAAGACTGCCTTTGTTCGAAGTTTTATAAATTATGAAAAGAGTGTGAAAAGAAGATGAAGATAAAGCTTTTTTCTTATAATTACCTTGATACTCCAATTCATAAGTTATCTGGTTTAACAAAGCTCATATGTTTTTTATTCTTAACTTTTGCAACTATGTTTTCATATGACATAAGGGTTATACTATGCATGATGGTGTTTTCAATCATAATATTTGTTATTTCAAAAATAAAATTAAAACAAATTAAGCTTATGGTAATCTATACTGCTGTTTTTCTTTTGACAAACTTATTGATATCTTACTTTTTTGCACCTGAACAAGGTAGTAAGATTTATGGTACTCGCCATGTGATTTTGCATCTATTTAATAATTACTATATAACACAAGAGCAGCTTCTATATCAGATAACCAAGCTTTTAAAATATGCCTCTGTGGTACCATTTGGAATGTTGTTTTTATTGACTACAAATCCTAGCGAGCTTGCATCATCATTAAATCGCATTGGTATATCTTATAAGGCTGCCTATGCTATTGAACTTACCCTTCGTTACTTTCCTGATATTACAAGAGATTATACCACAATAAATCAGGCACAACAGGCAAGAGGCCTTGATATGTCTAAAAAAACAGGCATTTTTCATAGGTTTAAAAATTCAGTACTCATCATAACCCCTCTTATTTTTTCAACATTAGATAGGGTTGAATCAATTGCAAATGCTATGGATTTAAGAGGATTTGGAAAAAACAAGAAGAGAAGCTGGTATGCAAGTAAAAAACTTACTAAACTTGATATATTTGCAATTTTTCTATCTATAATAATTTTTATACTTACCATAATGGTATCAGTTTTCATAAACCATAGCAGGTTTTATAATCCTTTTCGCTAGATGAATCATAGAAAGGATGTTTTAATTTGGAAGATAAAAAATTAGATAAACCTATGCTGGTATTTCAAACAGACTTTACATATAAAGAAGGAGCTGTATGCTCCATGTATGGAGTTGTGAAATCAGTAGATAGGTCTCTTGAAATCATAGATGGAACCCATGAGATCCCTAAGTATGATATTTGGAGCGCATCCTATCGCTTATTTCAATCTATGAAGTTTTGGCCTAAGGGGACTATTTTTGTTTCAATAGTGGACCCAGGGGTTGGAACCTCTAGACGGGCTTGTATCGCTAAGACAGTAGATGGTTATTTTATAGTAACTCCTGATAATGGAACACTTACTCATATAAAATTATGGTCTAAAATAGAAGAAGTGCGAGAAATAGATATTGAAAAAAATCGCCTTCTTGGGAAAAATACTGAAAACACTAGCGTATTTCACGGAAGGGATATATTTGGATATACAGCTGCAAGGCTTGCTTCAGGAATTATATCCTTCCAAGATGTAGGCAATTCATATTCAATAGATGAAATTGTAACATTTGAGGTTTTATATCCTATATTAGAAAATGGAAAAGTACGAGGTATTTTTGAAATAAATGATCCTAATTTTGGAAATATATGGACCAATATTCCTCTTAAGATTTTCAATGATGCAGGATTTCTTTATGGAGATTATATTGAAATGACCATCACCAATGAGGATAAAATTATATATAAAGATAGGGTATTATTTCATAAATCCTATGGATATGCAAAAAAAGGAGAAGTTATAATTTACACTAATGAACTTATGCGTATTGGTGTCGCTATATGCTGTGGAAATTTTCTTGAAAAATTTAATATAGGTTATGGACCAGAATGGATAGTAACATTCTCATAGATTATTAAAGGAGCTTCTATTTACTGATTTTTATCAGTAAATAGAAGCTCTAAACACTATTTATACTACACCAATGACATCGATTGCTTTTTGAATAGCTTTATCAGTGGACTCTAAGCAATAATCAATAGCTTCTTTAGTGATAGTAAGAGGTGGAAGATATCTATAAACAGCAGGGTTATTTATAGTAAACATAACTTGTATGCGAAAATCATCAACCAATACCTGATCTAAGAATAAGGAATATTGAGGTCCAAATTCTGCTTCTTTTCCAGGTGGAACATCAAAGAATTCAACACCTATCATAAGTCCTCTGCCACGAACATCCTTTATTATTTTTGGATATTTCTCTTGAAGCTTTTTAAGGCCTTCAAGCATATATTTGCCTTTTTCAGCTGCAGCAGTTATAAGATCGTTTTCAAGAACAAATTGAATAGCAGCATTTCCTGCAGCTGCACATAAGTGGTTTTCTTGATATGTAGCAGTATGATGCATTGCAGTCTCTTCACTAAGATATGCTGCATTATAAACATCCTCTTTAGCTAAAATTCCACCAAAAGGAATTAAACCACCAGAAAAGCCTTTAGCAAAAACAAGCACATCTGGTATTACATCTTCATGATCTAAGCACCACATCTTTCCTGTCCTCGCAAAACCACATTGGATTTCATCCGCAACCATCAATGTATCATATTTATCACAAAGCTCTCTGATTTTTTTATAATATCCTTCAGGAGGTACTTTAATTCCATTTTCACCTTGAATAGGTTCAAAGAAGAAAGCTTTATATATACCCTTTTTAAGAGCATCTTCAAGAGCCTTTTCATCACCAAATGGAACATAATCATGTGTAGAGGTTGGAAGACCAGTTACATATGTACGCCATTTTTCTTTGCCTCCTACAGTTACAGCTCCTGTTGTCTTTCCATGAAATGCACCTTCACAAGAAAGGATATGAGTTTTTTCTGGTTTATCCCTTGTAGCTAGTTTTACAAGTTTTAAAGCGTTTTCAATAGCTTCAGCTCCAGCAGTTGCAGTTGCCATTTTTGTCAATTTGCCTCCTGGAGAAAGTTTTGCCATATTAGCTGCAAAAGCTGCAGGAACATTATGTAATGAAATAACTCCCATGGTAAATTGACCTGATTCAACAACTTTCTTAATTTCATTCCATACAAATGGGTTATTATTTCCAACTGTGCATACTCCCACTGCTCCTATAAAATCAAGATGCTTATCACCCTTTTCATCATAAAAAGTAAAATCATCAGCTTTTACAAAGTATTTACAGTTGCATAATATTGTTCGAGTTTTATTTAAATGCGTATACTGAAGGTTTCTGGTTGTTTCTTCATCAAATTTTAAGGCTTCGTCAACAGTGATAAATTCAGGCATTATTGATTTTATATCTTTTTTCACACAAATGACCCCCTTAAATTTTCGGTATTCTTAGTATTAGTTTAATTGCTTTAATACCATTAAAATAGTAAATTTAAGAAGAAAATTTGTAATAAACGGAAGTAAAATTTAATTTTTAGTTTTGTTATTTTTCACTAAATTTATTTTGGCATAATAATTTATAAGATTTATTTCTTTAATATATTCTTTTAGAGAAACTGGAGAAAACTGTTTAAAATCTTTTAAAAAATGAGCCTCATCATAATAACCTAATTTAGTTGCAATTGAAGCATGGTTAGAATAGTTTCTCTTATTTAATATATCAAAGGACATATTAAATCTTAATGCTTTTGAGAATATTTTTGGACCTATACCTATATTATTATTGAAGATCATATTAATATATCGTTTAGAATAGTGCATTTCATTGGATAGGTTATCAATTTTTATATTTCCACTTGTTTGAAACATGCGCATCAATATGTAATTAAGTATGTCATGACCTTTAGCATTGATATATTGTTCAAAATATTCATAAAACATATTTATTTGATTAATAAAATTATGTTCAAACGCTATATTTTCAATAATAAATTTATTTTTAATAAGATTGCTTAATGGAATATTTTTTTGAGTAATTTCTGATATAGGAATACCTGCAAAGTACAAAAGAGCACCTGGGCGAAATCGAACGCCAAAACAGCAAGAGCCCTGTTCAAATTCAACTTTGGTAGGTTTAAAGACGCTTCCATAAACATGGGCAGTATGATGATTTTTACAAGATGTGAAAATTAAATCAACACTACAATCGGGTATAGCCCAAAAGACAGTAGGTTCAAAATCGTTAACTTGTATTTGATAAAAGTGAGAAATATAATCAAGATGTGAAAGGCATTTATAAAATTTTACGGAACTAAAAACAAAAAATGGTTGTTTTGGAGAAATTAACATTGGTGTTTTATCACCTTACTTCACCTCTATCTTTATTAAAATAAATATATTTTAGTTTTGATCCTATATTTTTATTATATATAATGAAGTTTATTTTACAATACTTACAAATTTAAAATATGAAAAAATAGGAAACTCACTAAGAAATATGATACTAAATGATTATAGATATGTAAAAAAGATATACTATTCCAGAATGGATATATTTATGATGAGATGAATTTAAATATTTTTTTATTCTCATATTTATATTCCAATATGGGGGATTTTTATAAAATTTTATGACTAAATATTATATTTACATTCCAAAATGGATATATTGTATATTTTTAGTATTTAAGTATATTTTTTTATTTTTTTTACATTCCAGTAATATGGATAGATTTCAAAGCAATAAATTCATATTAAAATTTAAATATTTAATTTATATTCCACTCTGTATAGATTAAAATATATTTTATTTTTAAACAAATTAACCTTTAAGCAAGAAAAACTGGTGAATCTTTGGAATCAAAGTATAGTGAAATATGTTTTTTTATATCTTCTTCCTTTTCTTCTTGTAAATTATATTCTAAAAATTTTACATCTTTACACCCATGTATAACCCTTACTCTTTCCCAAATTCTTCGCTTTTTATCCTTGCTTAATTTATATACCTTATTTAATTCATAAGCTGTTGAATATGTATTAAATTCTTTATCTAAGCTTAAAATATCCACTGGAATATATGCATCATATTTGAGTTTTAATTCATTCTTTATTTCTTCTTGTTTAAAATCTACAACCTCAACATTATCAATTCTTGCAATGTCTTCCCATCTTCCAATAGATATATACTCCTTAGGCTCCTTTATAGATTTATAAATTTCTAAAATCTTACTTTCATCATCTGGCACAATATGAATTAATAAGTTTATATCCACTAACAGCTCTGCATTTGCAATTCCTCTTGTCATACCATAATATTTTGTAGTATCTTTCACCGTATAAGGTATTTTTAAATTGTGCCTATCTTCTGAATAAGCTATAAAACCTTCATACCTGGTCCACAAATCATTTGTTTTTGAAACATAATCTCCTTGAACGCTTATTCTCATGGGCACATATTCTTTGTACCCACATAAATTATGAACCATACCAATAATTGTAGAATAAGGTGGTAATGGATAAGTTTCTTTTAATTGAAAGCTATCAGGTTTTCTATAATTAGGCATATTTTGATAAACTTCAATTCTAATTCCTCTCAAAGCTATTCACCTCATTACAAATTGATTATTCATAATATTCATTTATTTTCACATTTAAGATATCAAACAACTTTTTCATATTAACAGGTTTTAACTCACTTTCGATCTCATCATCGTTTAGAAAAAAACCATGTATCAAACCTGTGATAGTGTTATCCTTTATCTCATCGTCTAAATTCATTATGTCTCTTAATATTCTCACATCTAATTTATTATTTTTAACTTTTAATTTGTTATCAAAAAATGGATTTTTAATGGAATAAACTCCTCCAATTGCAAACAAAGGTTTTAAATCTTCTCTTCTACCTTTTATATCCCTATATAGAAACTTTACAGCATCCAATAATCTATTTATCCTTTTTGCCCTTTCATCATTGCTTATTTTTATATCTTCATTTAAATCTACTCCAACTTTATCAAGATCAACAGTTATGGTATATGAATAAAAGGATTTATGTATTTCATTTTGTGCTATATTTCCTCCAGCTTTTCCTTCATTTGCCTGTTTCTTATATCTATCATATAAGCCTTTATTTGTTAAAAAATCTAAATCTCCAGAAAAACTCTCAACAGATATGCCATTTGATAATCTTACTACAGCATTTCTTGTAGCGATTTTGGTTTTACTTGTTTTCATATAACCAAATAAATCTATTTCCGCATAATCCTTAATTGAAGCTTCAGGAGCAAATTGAATCACAGTTCCATCTAATGCAAGCTTAGTAGTATTCTCTCCCATTTGTTCTATTATGTTATATCTTATAGCTTGCCTTGAAATATAAGTATAACATTCCCCATCTCCTCTTGTTATCTTCTTAAGATTTGTAACATTTCCTAGACCTTCACCATAATTTAAGCTTCCTGCTTCAAATATAATGGACAATGTCAATCCTTTCATTTAATGTACCTCCTAAGTTTTTAGATTCTTTTTTTATTTCTTTCAGATTGCAATCCTAAAACAAAAGCATAGCCTAAAGCTTGAAATTTCATATGATCATCTATGACTTCAGAAAATTCATCAGGAACATTGTCTCCAATAATTATATATGCATTTATTACAGTATCTATAAATCTGTTTATATTCTTAGCTTTAAGTGCATTTAGAAGTTTATATGTGAGTAAATCTATTTTACTTCCTTTTTTTATTATTTCGTATGCTTCTTTAAGGTTTATGCCATAATTCTTACAGTCATTTATTTTTTGATGCATGTTTTCATCATACCTTTCGTTTTCATTCACTATAACTTCTTTTTGTATTTCCATTATCTCATCTGCATTGCATATCTTTGTTCTACCTTGTATTGCATTCTTTATACAAAAATTTATTGCTCCATATAAGTTTTCCCCTCTAAAGATTTTTTTCATAACATCTTCATAAATACTAAAATATTCTTTATCTTTTAATTTTATATATGAACTTATAATATTATCCATGTGTTCTTTGCTTTTTTGAATTAAGTCCTCTATATTTTTATTCAAAATATTAAATGTAAACAATCTTTTTTTATTTATAGAATCTATCTTAACTACCTGTGTGTTTCCTATTACAATCTTTTTTTTATCATAACCTTTACTAGTATCAAATAATTTAAAATAGCTGTTTAATTCAAACTCTTGTAAATTTATTTTATCATTATTATTTAAATAGCTCTGTGGATTAGAATTAAAAAAAGTCAAATTTTCAAAATTATAGTTAGAATTTATGAAAAATCCCTTGCCATTTAATGCAGTAAATCCTGCAGGTATACATGAATAAATTAAATTGCATATGGGGCATATGGATACATCAGAATTAAATTTATAATAATGAGTTATCTTTTTCATGGTATCTGCTCCAATAGCATTTATCCATGTAAGGTCTGTTTGAAATTCATTCTTTAATGGATTTTTGCAAGAAATACATAAAAATGGGAATTTATCTTTTTGCAATTTTGAATATTTTTCAAGAGGTTCTACAAAATAATCATCATAAACATCAAATGCATTTTTGTCACTGTTATTTTTTCCCCATATTGCTATATTAGATAAAAAATCGCTAGTAAAATTATATGTAAATTCCTTTGACAGCAATACTTTCTTTACATTTTCTTTTTTTAAATAATTTATTATATCTATTAAAGTTTTTATTTTATCTTTTATTTCTATAGAATTGCTTTTACTTAATTTTATGATAGTTAAATTCTTTAAAATCGATAAGATATCAAATGAGCTATCGTTTACTATTTTGTATCCACTTAAAAAACTTTTTCTTAAAAGCTTTTCCTTTGCATATTTAATTATAAGATTCAATTCATCTAGGTCTTGCTCTTTAAGATTTGGAAATTCTCTATTTAAAATCAATAGTTTATCTAAAGTGCTGATTATTTTGCCATAGGGTGTGAACAGAGTAAAATTATCGATAAAATATTTAAAATACTTGTCGCTGAAATTATAGAAAACTCTCTCATCGACAATCATATGATGAGATTCTGCTTTAACTAATTCATAAAATTCACATGGCTTATAAAAATTTTTTAATATATTATATAATCCAATCAATCCAGCATTATAAACCCAATTACCCACTGTTAAACTTATCGTATTGTTACCTTCCAAATGCTCTTCACCTCTATCATTTATGTCTAAATCTAAATTACCTCAAACATTCCAAAGGAAGCACCAGTACGGCTACCAATTCCTCCTCTATAGACGAACTTTAAAAGTTCAGGATGACCATGCATTATGAAAGTACCAATTGAACATTCGATATTTTGATTGTAATGTTTAACCACTGTTTTCCTAGGATTTAATGGTTCTAAGTAAAAACCATCTACAATTTTTTCATCTAGAAATCCACCATTTCTAACTTGATGTTTGATAATTTCATAAAGCATTTTTTGAAACTCTTGGGATTGAAACGAAAAATAAATATCTTTATTTCCTTCCTTTATATGTTTTCTAACACAAAGAGGAGAAATAAATTTTACTTTAATTTGATTTTCACATATGTTTTTTTCTGCAACCTTTATGATCTTTTTTAATATCATAGAATTATCTTTTCCAAGAGGACATTCTACATTTTTCATATTATTTAAAGCATTATAGAAATTTATACCAACTTCATAGTTATACGTTGAAAAAAAGAACTTTATAAAATTATCTTTAAGCTCAATTATCTCCTTCGTAAACTTTGCAGGAGGAAATATAACTCCACAACAAAATGGCTTAAGATTAGTATTATGATCATGGTAGTACATATCAAAATATTTTCCATTTTTATAACTTGTCAAAGAAGCTTTTAAAAAACTTATAAACTGCTTTCTATACTCAATGGATATAAAATTTTTTTTGAGTTCAAACTGCAAGCAAAACTTAATTGTTATCACCTCCTTAAAAAGATAATATACTACAATAATAAGTATTATTCACATTAATTTTAAAAATAATTCCTGATATTTTTGACTAATAATTGTTAGTTTTATATTAATTTAATTTATACTATAATTATTTTAAAATCATTATTTAATCTTCAAATCCATATAAACATTGAAAGTAGGTATTTAAATACCTACTTTCAATGTTTTATATTATATAAAACTTATTTTATATATTCTATTAGCTCATAAAATATAATAATAAAATGTAAAAATATCATGAGTAAAAATTAAAATTTTATGATTATTTTCTAATACCCAGTGCTTGTTTCACTCTTTATTATTTTTACAATTCTGCTCGTTCCAAGTCGTGTAGCTCCAATTTCTAAAAACTTTGCTGCATCATCTAAGCTTTGTATACCTCCTGCAGCTTTAATATTAAAACCTTTTGGTAAATTATCTTTTAAAAGCTTAACATCTTCAAAGGTTGCACCATGTGTTGAAAATCCAGTTGAGGTTTTTATAAAATCTGCACCTGAAGAGGCGACTATATCACACATTTTAATCTTCTCTTCCTCTGATAAAAGGCAAGCTTCAATTATAACTTTTAAAATTCTATCATTGCAAACCTTTTTAATCTTTTCTATTTCATGTTGTATCTTTTCATATTCTTTATTTTTAAGATTGCATATATTTATGACCATATCTATTTCATCTGCACCATTTGAAATAGCATCTGCAGTTTCATATACTTTAACCTCAGTAGTCTGATATCCATTTGGAAAGCTGATTACTGTACAAATTTTAAGATCATCTTTCACATATTCCTTTGCATATTTTACATAGCTTGGGGGAATACAAGCTGATGCAACCTTAAACCTCATACCATCATCACATATGGTCTTTATATCTTCAAAACTTGCAGTCTGTGTTAAAAGTGTATGGTCAACAGCCTTTAAAATTTCATTTATATGTAACATCTTAAACCCACTTTCTCAATTTTTAAATATAAAATATTTCTTAAGATAATTATATCATAATTATAAAAAATTAAATGTTTCTATTTTATGACATAAATGTATTAAAATCTATATTATTTTTTAAATATACTGTCCATCATTTTTCTGTAGCCATTTTTTTAAATATGAAGTATAATTATTTTAATTACCCACTTGTATTTGAGTCTTTTACACCTACGCTTGAGGTATATGCAGTTTAAAAATTAATGAAAGGGATTCATTATGTCATACTTAAGATATGTGAGAATATGTAAAAATGATAAAGACATCTTCATAGGATGGTTTAATTATGATCTTTATGTTAAAAGAAATGCTCAAGGAAATATAGAAGAGTTTCAAGGAAAATTTGCAAAATATATAAAAGGATTTTGTACTATAGATATTTCTTATTTAAATTCATTTAATTGCGAATATAATAACGGATATTCTGCTTTAATGTTTAGAGGAATTGTAAATAAAGGTAAAATTGTAGATATAGATGAAATAAATATTGAAGAAGAAATCAATTATAATACAAATTATGAAATATGGTACAACGATACCATAATATTTTCTGGAAGTTTAAAGTTAAACGATTGTGAATCAGATAAATATGAAGAAAATATTGATAAAGAGGATATTTCTGAAATAATAGAAATAAAAAGAAAGCAAGAAGATGATTCAAATGTTAACATTAAAGTCAACATGAAAAAACAATTCTTTGCAAGTTTAATTGATAAAAACGGTTACTATTCAGAAAATATAAAATTATTAGAAAACGATAAGGATTTTTTTTATTATGAAATTGAAGAGCTCATGGAAAATGGAACCTTTACACCAAAAGATGATTACGTAAAAAGGGGTGAAATCAAACAGGGAATTTTAAAATATGAATCTGGAGCTTTTACTCTTTTAAAAGATAATAATGAATATTATACTAATTACATAATTGAAAATGACAATATTACATTAAAGTATAAAAATACAACATATATTTTTAATGGAACTTTTACTAATAAAACAGAAAAGATATTTATAAATGAAAATATAAATGAAGGTATCATAAATTATTTTGAGTTTATTGGGAAATTAGAAACCTATGTTGGAGATGAATTAAAATCCAATTCTAATATAAAGATAATCCCAAAGATATTAACACGCCCAAATTCAGTTAGTAAAATAAAAAATTTGACTAAATTAACTATTAAAGAAAAATTAGTACATGAAGGGTTTGTTAATGTTGCTACTGAGAAAGTATCTTTAAATGATCTAATAGGTTTAGATGAAGTAAAAAATACTTTTAACTTGCTTTCTAATTTTGCAAAATATAAAAAAATATTAAAAGAAAAATCACAAAATAACAATCTCAATGAAAAACAATCTATGCACATGGTTTTTAAAGGAAATCCTGGTACTGGTAAAACCACTGTTGCTAAAAGAGTTGCTAATCTTTTGTATCAATATGGTGTGATTAGTACGAATAATTGTATAGTTGCTCACAGAAACGATTTAGTTGCAGAATATATTGGACAAACAGAGGCAAAGGTAAAAAATATATTAGATAGAGCTAATGGCGGAGTTCTATTTATAGATGAAGCTTATATGCTACTTAATGAAGCAGAAAACGATTATGGTAGAATTGCATTAATACAAATTATGAATGCTATGGATTTAAATATGGGAAATTTAGTAGTCATACTTGCAGGGTATAAGGAAAAGATGAAAAAGCTTTTAGAGTTAAATGAGGGACTAGCCTCAAGAATCAAATGGTTCTTAGATTTTGAAGATTATAATGAAGAAGAGCTCGGAAAGATATTGATTTATTTTATAGAAAAGTATTCTTATAAAATAAGTGAAAAAACTTATTTATATGCTAAAAAGACCATGTTTTTATTGCAAAATAAATTAGACAATCCAAAAGAAAACACATTTAAATTTGGAAATGGCAGAGGTGTAAGAGAGTTCTATGAATTTATGGAAATAAGTTTAGCAAATAGGATGGTGGAAAAAAATTCTAAATCCATAACTCTAGAGGAACTTAAAACATTTGATAATGAAGATGTGGATTATGCAAGTGAAGTTTTTCTAAAAAAAGCTCTAGAAGATGAATATGAATCCTTAATTGGATTCAAATTATAAATTTTAAGAAACTTTTATCTAATAGGTGAAAGTTTCTTTTTGAGTTTAGTTTTTTATTTTTTAAAAAACTAATCCAAAAATGATATAAAAAAAGCTTTCATAAAGATTTCTCTAAATGAATGCTTTTCCTATTTATTAATTATTTTTTATGATGTATAATTACACACCAGCTTTTTTGCCTTTGGCTCCCTTTACAACTTCTTGAGCTTTAGGTATAAATAATGAAGCTATAAATATTGCAATTACTCCTCCTAAAAGCTTACCAATTATCATAGCAAGTATTAAATTTGGAGCATTTGCAGAAGTATATCCTAAGTGATCTCCAAGTGCAAAGGAAGCAGGAACTGAAAAAGCAACTGCCAAAACCTTACCTCTTTTATCCATATCCTTAACCATTCCAAACATAGGAATATTATTTGCAACGGCTGCAATCATACCTGCTACTGTAATTTCATTTACTCCAATCAATTTACCGATTGAAGCAAGAGGCTTTGACAAAACCTTGGTTATAAAATACACAAGTGGATATGCTCCAGCAAGCGTTATAGCTATATACCCAACTGTCTCAAGCTGAGGACCTATTGGATCCATACCTGGTATTATTACAAGTCCTGTCAATTGTGTTATAATAGCAAATGCAAAAGCTACCAATATGAGTATAGTTATACCTATTGAAAATCCATTAAAACCTTTTAAAAGTGCATCTGGTATAAACCATAACCCAAGAGCTAAAAGAGCTGCTATTATAATAACTGGTACTAAATTTGCTATAACAAGCCCTATGCCCATTCCAGATACTAAACCGCTTATAAAGCATCCAAATGGAATTGCTATAATTCCTGCCATTATTCCTTTTGCAAGATATGGTTTATCTTCTTTTTGAACAATACCCAAAGAAACAGGAATAGAAAAAACTATAGTTGCCCCCATCATCGCACCTAAAATTATACCAGAAAATGAAGCAACCTGTGCATTAGTAGTCATAGCCTTTGAAAGAGGATCTCCACCCATATCAATAGCTAAAAGTGTTCCTGCAAACATAGCAGGATCTGCTCCCAAAAGCTTATATACTGGACCCACTATAGGAGTCAAAATATTGCCTAAAACAGGAGCAAGGCACATTATACCAACCATGGCCATAGCAAGGGTTCCCATAGCATTTATACCTGCTTCAAATTGCTCACCAAAGCCAAGTTTATTCTTTAAAAATGCTTTGTCAATAACACCAAGTGCCATAAATGCTGCCATTATATAAAGAATAATAACACTAATATTCATACCATGACATCTCCTTATCTTATCTTATTTTATCTAATATCTTTTCAATTACATTTTCACACTCAATTCCATACTCTGCCTTTAGAATCTCTTGAATCCTTATCCTTAAATTACTTTCCTCTTCATCCTTTTTACAATCACCATATACAATTTTAACGCCCTTTTCATCTAGAAAGTCAACAGCATAGGGTGTTAAAATGCAATCAGGCTCTACTACAAATATACCGCTTTTTTCAATTTCAAGTTCTAAGCTTTTTAAATATTTAACGTGAATAAATTTCTTACCCATCCAAAGTATCGCCTCCTAATCCACCTACTTTACAATCTTACCATAAGTATCAGACCCGCACATACAAGCATTTCCCTCGTCAAAATCGATGTGCATATTTAAAATAAAATCCTTACTTACTCTTATAATTACATCTTTGAATGTTATAGGCCTTAAACTATATACATCCACATTCACCTTATCTCCGTCTTTAACATTAAACCGTGCAGCATCTTCTTCGTTCATATGTATGTGATTTTTCGCAATTATAGTACCCTCATCCAATACAAGAAATTTATCTTTATATGATAAAACTATACCAGGACTGTTTTTAATATCTCCTGATTGCCTAAGGGGAGGTTTTATACCTAATATAAAAGAATCTGTTAAAGAAATTTCAACTTGTGTGTTATTTCTTGCTGGACCTAATATTGCAATATTATCTATTACTCCCTTTGGTCCAATCAACCTGACCCTCTCTTCACATAAAAATTGACCAATTTGCGAAAGTGGACGCTTTTCTTTAAGCTTATAATGTTCTCCAAATAAATATTGCACATGATTTTCACTAAGGTGAACATGTCTTGCAGAGATTTCAACAGGGATTTTATTATTCTCTTTCTTTTTTAAAACATCTAAAACTTGCTTTGTGATTTCACTTATATCCAAAAATATCACCTCATCATAGTTTGTATACTGATGATACTGCCTTTAACTCCATCACATAAAGAGCACTGCTTAACCTGTTTAATCCTTTTAAAATATCTTCCCTCTTTACCTTGCCGCATTCAAAATATGCTTCAAAACCCTTTATTTCAAGTTCTCTTGCTTTTGCTCTTAAGTAATTTAAATCTAGGACCAATTCAGGAGCTGTATGATCCAAATTAAATAAATGTTCTGTTTTATAATATTGCTTAGGATTGTGGCTATGTTCCCTAAGCTCTTTTAAAGTGAGCCCTATAAGAGAATCCTCTTCTAAATATATTTCTGTAACTTCTGAAAGCTGAAGCTTTTTTAAAAAATCTTTTATGCTGATTAAATCGTTTAACACTAGACTATTATTTATGACATTTGGTTTTGCCATAATTTTAAACATTTCTGCTAAAAACAAATCTATCTGTCCCCTAAATATTATCCTAGGATGGTTTTTATACACTAACCTATTTTTCATAATAGTGGTCATATACTCTGGTTTTTCTTTAAATAAAGCTTCTGTCATATGGCAAACATAAGGGTATTCAAGGGGAAGTTGTGGTATAGAAGTGATGGTTTCTTCTTTTTCTTTCTCTACTTCTTTTACTGTTCTATTTTCACCTAAATATATTACCTCTACACCCTTTTGGTGCAATCTCTCTTGAGCAGATGGAGTTATAATTGTATCCTTTTCTATTTCTATTTTATTGCTGCCTCTCTTTAATAATTGTGTTACCATTGCTTCTGTAAGTACTGCCAAACCTATCACACCACCTTATCTATAATTTTATTTTGAGGCTTAGGATTAAAACCCTAAGCCCGTTATAATTTATTATCTACTCATTTGATGGTTTTGGTAAAATTTTTTCAACATCACTATGAGGTCTTGGAATTACATGTACAGATACAAGCTCTCCAACTCTTTCTGCTGCAGCAGCTCCTGCATCTGTAGCAGCTTTAACCGCTCCCACATCTCCTCTAACCATTACAGTTACAAGTCCTGATCCAATTTGCTCTTTTCCAATAAGTGTTACATTAGCGGCTTTAACCATAGCATCAGCTGCTTCAATAGCGCCTACAAGCCCCTTTGTTTCAATTAAGCCTAATGCACTTGAATTTGACATATTTACCTCCTTATAATTATAAGCTTATTTCAGCTATTATCTTTTTTATCAAAGCCTTAAGCGTGTCAATATCATAATCTTTTATTTCTTTTTCTTGCCAAGGCTCCTTCCCAAAAGCTATTCTTCTTACATTTATTAAATGAAGAGGCGTTACATTATCACTGGTAGAACTTCCACCAACTGCTCCACATCCTAAGGTTAATGATGGCGCAAGGCTTGTACTTGCTCCTATTGCTCCATGAGTTGAAGGAGTATTTACTAAAATTCTAAACACAGGTTTTTTAAGAGCAAATTCTCTTACAATATCCATATTTTCACTATGTATGGAAAGAGAATGTCCAATACCTCCAAATTTTAAAATTTCAATACATTTCTCACAAGCACTTATCCAAGAATCTTCTGTATAAAAACCAAGAATTGGTGACAGCTTTTCCATAGAAAATGGATATTCTTTTCCAACTCCATCTTCAAATCCAATTAAAATTTTTGTACCTTGTAATATTTCTAGACCTGCCATTTTACCTATTGCTTCAGGTGTCTTTCCTACTATTTTAGTATTTAAAGTTCCGTTCTTATTTACCATTATTTTTTCAAGAAGCTTTTTCTTATCTTCATTTAAAAAATAACATCCTTGAGCTTTAAATTCCTCTATTACCTTTTCTCTTATCACATCTTCTACTACAACAGCCTGCTCTGATGCACATATTACACCATTATCAAAGGTTTTACTTGAAATTATCATGGAAACAGCTTGCTTTATGTTTGCACTTCTTTCAATAAATACAGGAACATTTCCAGGTCCAACTCCAAGAGCTGGATTTCCTGAGCTATAAGCTGCTTTAACCATAGCTTTTCCGCCTGTTGCTAATATTAGTGAAATATTATCATCTTTCATAAGGGCATCTGTAGCTTCAATGGTTGGTATGCTAAGAACTGAAACCAAATCTTCAGGGAGTGAAAGCTCTTTTAAATAGCTTCTTATTAAATCTACTGTCCTTGTTATACACAAAAGTGCAGCTGGATGAGGACTAAATATTATTGCATTGCCGCTTTTAAGTGATATTAGAGTTTTATATATAACTGTTGAAGTTGGATTGGTTGATGGTATGAGCCCAACAATCACTCCTACAGGAACTCCTATTTCCCAGATTTTTTTCTCTTCATCAATGTTTATAATACCGCGGGTTTTCATATCCCTTATATAGTTAAAAAGTGTCATGGAAGCAAACTGATTTTTAAATGTTTTATCTTTTACATTTCCAAATCCTGTTTCATTTACTGCAAGAGTTGCTAATTCTTCTGATCTTTCATATATTTTTTGTGCTATATATTTAACAGTTTCATCTATTTTATCTTGATCTAGTTGCTCATATATTTTTTGAGAAACTAAGGCTTTTTTAATCAAATCTCTGGCTTCTTGTATGGATGCTAAATCTTTATCCATGTAACCACCTCACTTTACAATCAAAATATAATTATAATAAATGTTTAAAGTTTATTATAAACTCAATAACATCTTTCTTTGAATGCAATTTAATATCTTTACCATTAAGCTCTTCTTCAGATGCCTTGCTCAAAATACCCTTTGCTATATCTCTAAGTTTTCTAAACTTCATCAAAGATAATTTTAAGAATATCTTTTCATCGTCATCTTCTTTTGCATCTATATCTAAGATATCTTGCATATTAAAATCAAATTTTTCTTCTTTTGATTCATCTTTATCATGTTCTATATCTATTTCTTTTTCAATAATTTCTAAAAACTCATCTTCCATAACTTTTGAAGCTTCTCCTTCCATAATCTCTGGAAATTCTGCTACAATCGCTGAAGTTTCTTCCTCTGGAACAGCTTCTTTCACAATCTCTAGAATTTCTTCTGAAGCAATCTCTTCATTAGAAACATATTCTTCTTCAAGAGCAACTGCCTCTTCTATAACTTCTGGAGTTTCTTGTGCTAGAACAGCTTCTTCCATAGTCTCTAAAATTTCTTCTTCTAAATCAACCTCTTCATCAGAAATAGATTTTTCTTCAAGAATAACTACCTCTTCTGCAACTTCTAGTGTTTCTTCTAAAACAATCTCTTCATTAGAAATAGATTCTTCTTCAAAAGTAACTGCCTCTTTTTCTATAACCTCTGAAACTTCTTCTGTTAGAATAGCTTCTGGAACTTCTTTTGAAACAAGCTCTTCATCAGAAATAGATTCTTCTTTAAGAGTAACTACTTCTTCTGCTGGAGCAACTTCTATAACTTCTTCTGAAACAACCTCTTCATCAGAAACAGGTTCTTCTCCAAGAGTAACTGACTCTTCTACAACTTCTGAAATTTCTTCTTCTGTTGGAACAGCTTCTAGAACTTCTCCTGGAACAACCTCATCATTAAAAATAAGTTCTTCTTCAAGAGTAACTGATACTTCTGGAGTTTCTTCTGCTGGAATAGCTTCTAGAACTTCTTCTGAAACAATCTCTTCATCAGAAACAGGTTCTTCTTCATGAATAACTGCTTCTTCTACAGCTTCTAGAGTTTCTTCTGCTGGAGTAGCTTCTAGAACTTCTTCTGAAACAACCTTTTCATCAGGAACAGGTTCTTCTTCAAGAGTAACTACTTCTTCTACAATTTCTAGAGTTTCTTCTGCTGAAACAGCTTCTAGAACTTCTTCTGAAACAGGTTCTTCTTCAAAAATAGCTACTTCTTCTACAACTTCTGAAATTTCTTCTGCTGGAGCAGCTTCTAGAACTTCTTCTGAAACAACCTCTTCATCAGAAATAGGTTCTTCTTCAAGAGTAATTACCTCTTCTATAACTTCTAGAGTTTCTTCTGCTGGAACAGCTTCTAGAACTTCTTCTGAAACAATCTCTTCATCAGAAACAGGTTCTTCTTTAGGAATAACTGCTTCTTCTACTGGAGCAACTTCTAAAACTTCTTCTGAAACAATCTCTTCATCAGAAACAGGTTTTTCTTCAGGAATAACTGCTTCTTCTACAGCTTCTAAAGTTTCTTCTACTGGAGTAACTTCTAGAACTTCTTCTGAAACAATATCTTCATCAGAAACAGATTCTTCTTCAGGAGTAACTGCTTCTTCTACAGCTCCTAGAGTTTCTTCTGCTGGAGCAACTTCTATAACTTCTTCTGAAACAACCTCTTCATCAGAAACAAATTCTTCTTCAAAAGTAGCTACTTCTTTTACAACTTCTGGAATTTCTTCTGCTAGAACAGCTTCTAGAACTTCTTCTGAAACAACCTCTTCTTCAGAAACAGATTCTTCAAGAGTAATTACTTCTTCTACAACT
>JAVBPQ010000091.1:0-7326 GCA_031549525.1 Clostridiaceae bacterium
ATTTAACTAATTCAATAATGATTGGCGGAGTTAAAGATGTTAACACCAATATTCCAGGCAAATATATGATCACCTATGTGGTAAAAGGTGCCAGCGGAGAATATGCATTTAAGACTATTTTTATCAAAGTTGTAAAGTAAAATTATATTCTTAAAAATATTTAAAAGACTAAATTGAGCTAAAGCTCAGTTTAGTTTTTTATTTTAATCATACAATTTTTAAAAAAATTCGGACTACCCCTTAAAATAGCAGCAAGAAATAAAATATCCATGATGATTTTAAACACAATAAGCATACTTTTTAAATTTAAAAATACACTTTAAATATAAAATGCATTAATGACTGGAGTATAATTATGGATATTAATTTAGAACCTAAGGACATATTGATTGAAGCAAAACAAAACGGTCCTTTTATTAAGAAAGAAGATTTAGACTTATGTTTTCAAGAAAAAAAGTTAAAAAATGCTGAAGATATTGATAAAGATTATTCTAAAAAGCAAATAGAAAAGGATTATCTTAGTATGAAAGAGATAGCATCTAAGCTTAAGCTTACAGAGTCTGCTTTTTTTGTGGACTATTTTAAGGATTTAAGATATATTCCTATAGATCAATTAACCAATTGGATGGAAGGATACGATGATCTTTCTGAGAGCAATGAATTTCATAAGACAAATTTGATAAATTCTATAAATGAAATTGGAGTATTTGCTCCTCTTGTAGTCTTAAGAGATGGTGAATCCTTTAAAGTTGTCCTTGGAATGAACAGATTTCATGCTGTAAAAGCCCTCTATGAAGTAACTAAAGATGAGAAATTTTCTAAGGTACCATGCTTTGTATTAGATAGCTCTGAGGTTTCAAAGGATTTTTTGAAGGTTTTAAAGATAGATAGCGATATCAGTTATAAGGATATTAAAAAAGATGATCTAATGAGGCTTATTATGAAGAGGCGAGATATCATAAAAGCTTTAAAAGCTCATAGAAATGATATAAATATTGGAAAAGAGATCTCTAGAGAATTGGGGATTTCTGAGAGCACATATTACAATTTTCTACCCCTTATCAATCTTTCTGAAAATTCTGATAATTTATTTAGCTCGCATGAGATAAACTTGACTACTGCAAGGCTATTATCAAAGGTAGAACCAAAAGTTCAAGACAAGATATCTGAGGTAGTAGGATGTATTGATTTAAATAAGTGTAAAATCTTAAAAGATCTTGTATGTGATAAAGATCTTAAAATTGAGAATGTGGAAGATAAGGTAAGAGAGCTTAGTGATAAAACACCTGAGACTACAATAATAAAGATAGAGATCAGAAAAGATTGTGTAGATGCATTTGCAAAGCTTGTAGATGTTTTTAAGGATAGCACTGAGGAGTTTTTTTCACAAGATGAAGAGTTTGATATAGATGAATGTATAAAGGTGTCTTGTAATAAAAATGATATGAATCGTTACTTTGTTGATGATATAGTAGATGCCAATACTATGATAACATTTGGTTTGCTTGATTTTGATAAATCTGAAGAGCTCATTGAATAATTTTAATTAAATATGAATAATTTATAGAAAGACTTCTTTATTCGATAAAAACAGTTAAAAATTTTAGAGAGTAAAGAGGATAATTGTTATATAAAAATTTATAAAAAATATAGAATAATATGCATATTTTTAGATAAAAGTTTATAAATACTATTAAAAGAAGATTTTTTATTTATATTATGTATATATTAAAAATTTGGAGCTAACTTATAATCAATAAAAAAACAATTGACTTTATAAATAACATATGTTATTATTAACACATGTTATTTATAGGAGGTAAGGTGAATGAATTTTATTGTAGTTGATAAAATGGTTTTAGAAGAAAGAGATTGTATGGATATAATAGCATCATCATTTGAAAAAAATACTAATCTTGTAATGTTAAAAGAAGAAATGGTTTCAGAGGATTTTTTTAATTTAAAAACTGGACTTGCAGGAGCTATTCTTCAAAAATTTACAAACTATAGAATTAAAGCAGCTCTTGTGTTAAAAGACGATAAAAAACTCATAGGAAGATTTAAAGAAATGGCTGATGAATTAAATAAAGGAAATGGATTTAGGATATTTTTAAATGAAGCTGAAGCTGAAAAATGGCTATTATCATAAAAAGGAGCAATTAGCATCTCATGCTTTTGCCCCTTTAAAATTATTTATTCATAAAACTCTGGGAATAATTTAAAACTTGACCACTTCTTTGGATCATGACCAGTAACTATCTTAATTCCCCTATCTTTTAACTCATTAAACATTTTTAAACTTTTAATATATGCTGAATTATCGCAAGAAAGCCCAGATAAAAGATAATTATCCAAATTCTCATCTGTATAACAAGCATCTGCAGCTAGTAACATTGGACCATCTTTTTCTAAATTTACAAGCAAAGATTGATGCCCTGGAGTATGCCCTGGCGTAAAATAGAGTATTAATTTTCCATCACCAAATACATCATATCTATTATCTTGCCATCCTTCTAATATGATCCAATCAACATTTTGATCAAAGTCCTCTCTCTTATAAGCATTTTTCATAAAATTGTCTGGTACATAAGCATAATGAAGTTCTTGTCTTTGTACTATATATTTAGCATTTGGAAATTTCCCAATACCGCCAGAATGGTCAAAATGCAGATGAGAACAAATTACATACTTTATATCTGAAGGAGAAATCCCAGCTTTTTTTAGATTATTTAATACATATCCATCCTCTGTCATATATGGATCATATGCGTTAAATATAGCATCTCCTAAAAACTCTTTTGGTTCATTTATAGTTCTATAGTTATGCCCTGAATCAAATAGAACATATCCCTTATCATGTTCAATTAAGAAATATGGCACTGGTACATCAAATTTCTCTGCTCCAGCTCCTAATACAAAAAATCCCTTTTGACTTCTCAATGTGCTGCATTCAAAAAAATATAATTTCATATTAAACCTCCAAAATAAATTTAAAATGTTTTAAATTTTTCCTTAGCCTTTTCTATGAGCATATCCCTAAAATCAGGATGAGCAATATTTATAAGCTCTCTTGCTCTATCCCTCAATGTCTTTCCTCTAAGATTTGCTATGCCATATTCAGTTACAATATAGCCGACATCATTTCTTGAGCTTGTAACAGTTGAACCCTCATCTAAAATGGGCACAATTCTTGAGATTTTTCCCTTAGATGCAGTAGATGGCAATGCTATAATCGACACTCCATCATCGCTAAGAGATGCTCCTCGTAAGAAGTCTACTTGCCCACCTGTACCGCTAAATTGAGTATATCCTATGGATTCTGCATTAACTTGTCCCATTAAGTCTACCTGTATTGCAGAATTAATAGATGTCATCCTATGATTTTGTGAAATAATATAAGGATTATTCACATAATCTACTGGACACATGGATACCATTGGGTTTTTATCAACAAATTCATATAATTTATTAGAGCCCATTAAAAAGGTAGCTACAAATTTTCCTTTATTAAGTGTCTTTGCTTTGTTATTTACATTTCCTCTTTCTACAAGCTCCAGCACTCCATCAGAAAACATTTCTGAATGAATGCCAAGGTCATTTTTCGTGCCTAAAAAAGAAAGAACAGCATCTGGAATAGCACCAATCCCTAACTGCAATGTGGAACCATCCTTTATTAAAGAAGCACAGTTTTCACCTATTTTTCTCTCAATATCCCCAACCTTAGCCCTTGGCAATTCAATTACATCTTGAGAAGCTTCCACAGCATAATCTATATCATCTATGTGGATAAATGAATCTCCATAAGTGCAAGGATATTTATCATTCACCTCAGCTATTACTATCTTTGCACATTCTGCTGCTGATTTTGTATAATCCACTGAAACTCCTAAACTGCAATATCCGAGTTTATCGGGAGGTGAAACAGATATTAAAGCTACATCAACATTTAATATGTTTTTCTTAAATAGCTTTGGCACTTCGAAAAAGAAGCAAGGTGTATAATCTCCTCTTCCTTCAGCAATGGCTGCTCTTGTAGATCCCCCTACAAAAATAGCATTATGAGTAAAATTTTCTCTATATTCAGGTTTACAGTACTCTCCTTTACCCATAGCTACCATATGAAGGATTTCTACATTTTTGTAATTTGAAGCATTTGATACCAGTGCTTTTGTAAGTTCTTGAGGCTCTCCGCATGCATGTGCAATTACAACTCTATCGTAAGATTTTATATATTTAACAGCTTCATCTGCACTTATAAACTTCGCCATTTTACACACTTCCCTTATTCTTCGATATCTAAAATATCTTTAACAAGAGATTTTTTTGATTCTAAATTTGATTGCCTTGAAATCATAATCCTCTGAGCTTGAGGAGATCCTGCACCATGCATGGACTCTGTTCTATAACCTACAGCTGCAGTGCCTAAAGTTATGTTTTCTATCAGTCTTAAAACCTTCATTCGATTTTTAACAGAAACTCCTTTTTTAGCTTTTAAATATTTTTCAACGTATTTTCCAACTTCAGGGCTTTCCAAATCCTTTTCAGATGGCATTGTAACAAGAATACCTCCTGCAATATCCTCAGCAAGCCTTGCTATTTCATAAGGATACCTTGTTACATTTTGTTTGCAGACATTTGCAAGTAGCATATCTATTTCATAGCACCCACTGGATGTCTTATGGGATTCACAAGAACATGCAATACCACAACAATAAAGAGTTTCATTTAAATGAGTCATTTCAATTAGCTTGTCCTTTACATGAGAAGCTTTGGTTGTTCCATTATAATCGCTGATTAAAGATGCTGCTCCTATTAAAACATCTCCTACTCCAACTTTGCATCCACCATAACTTTGGCGATGATACCCTGCAAAGCGCTCTACTAATAGACCTGAAAATTCATACTCTCCACACATAAATATTCTGTCATTTGGAACAAATACATCATCGAATATTACAAGTGCTTCATGACCTCCAAACTTAGGATTTCCTCGATCTATTAATCCTTCTTCTAGCTTTCTTGTATCACAAGATTGCCTGCCATAGATCATCTTAATCCCTTTTGTATCTGTTGGCACTGCAAAGCATACAGCGTAATCCTTATCTTCTTCTTTCATGGTTTGAGTTGGCATAACTAAAACTTCATGAGAATTTATTATTCCTGTTTGATGAGATTTTGCTCCTCTTACAACTATTCCATCCTCACGCTTTTCTACTATATGTAAATATAAATCTGGATCTTCTTGTTTAGATGGAGATAAAGAGCGATCTCCTTTAGGATCTGTCATTGCTCCATCTACCACTAAATCGTTTTCTTGAACATAAGTCAAATATTCAATAAACTTTTTAAAATAATTCGTATTTAATTTCTCATCAATTTCAAAGGTTGTACTATATACTGAATTAAATGCATCCATACCAACGCATCTTTGAAAACAAGAGGCAGTTTTTTGACCTAAAAGCCTTTGCATTTTAACCTTTTTTATTAAGTCTTCTGGAGATTGATGGATATGGCAAAATCTGTTGATCTTTTTTCCAGTTATATTAGATGTAGCTGTCATCAAGTCTTCATACATAGGATCCTCAGCTAATTCATAAGTCATCATAACAGAGTTTAATGAAGGGCGGATCATAGGATGATCTACAGGATTTTCAACCCTCTCACCAAATAAGTAAACTTCAAGATTTAACTTTCTTAAACTTTCTAAATAATCATTGCCATTTTTAAGCGCCATAATTTACCTCCTTTAAGATTAGTATAATTTAGAGAAAATTTTTAAGGAAAGATTAGGTTTATATTTTCAAAATCTAGTTCATTCTTAATATAAATTAGAGGATTTTTTGATTTTATATTTTTAAGATCAGCACAACAAGAAGCACATCCGCAGACGATAAATACATAATCATACTCTTTACCTATAGATATAAATTCAGTTTTAACCTTTTTAACCTTTGGTAATTTTTGATTTAGTGCTTTAAGAAATTTGCTTCTGTCATATTTTGAATTGCATCCTCCGCAATATTTAATTCCAACTAACATAACCTCTCCTTTTATATGATATATTTTTAGTTTAATACAAAATAATATAAATGAATAGTCATTTTATAAAATTTTATATCAGCTACTACACCATATGAAAGTAGCATAAAACAGAGTGTTATGCCTACTGCTTAATCACACCTACAAGGATCAAAATTGGGAATATCAATGCTGGCAAAGATGTGAAGAGATTAACTAAAAAATGTGCAACTATTATAGGGAAAAGCCTTTTTTGACGATAAACGATTAAACCTGACACTGCTCCCCACATAGCAAAGGCTGCAAAATAAATAATTGCACTTGCAGATGTGGTTGCATAAAATATATGTTGGACACCAAATATTAACGCTGAAAATATAATTGATACACGCACTGACCACTTTTTTATAAGCCTTGATTGTGCATAACCACGATAAACTGCTTCCTCTACTGGAGCGTTGATTGGAGCAAATGTGAGAGTGGTAATAATGCCAAGAATAAGCATAACTATTGGAGATAACTCCACTTCATTGTTTGGATTGTAAAAAATCGTTTCAAATGCCTGAAACATACCATTGCCATAAAATAACCATGCCGTAAGCATAATTGCAAGCATAAAGGGAATAAACAAAACAACTTCCCAAAGCATTCCTATACCAATCTCCCGTAAAATCTTTTTTTTCTGCGGAGCAAGGCTCTCTCGGATTGACTGCCCTTCTTGCTGCATAAACTTTGATGTGAGCAGAAAACAAATGATATTAACAGGAAACATACTTATACCTGAAAGCATGATGCCAGGCGGAAAATTACTTTCTTTCCCCATAGCAACATTCAGAATAAACCAAGTCAACACTGAAAAAATTGCTACAAGAACTATTCTAGTTATAAGCAGAATAATTGCTCTTGTAGCTGCTTCATTATCAGTTATTTTAATACTTTTTTTCGTTTTATTCAAATAAATCACCCCATATAAAAAACCTGTTTTCTAGCTACCATAATTTATGAAATGTTATTTATTACAATTTGAAAACTCTTTTAGCATTATCATGCAAAATAGCCTGTAAAATCATTTCGGTTAAGTCAATATCGCATTCACCATTGCAAATTTTTTTCGCAAGTACTGAACAAATATTCTGTTTTGCCAACGTTATATGACCAACAACGCCATCGAAAAATAAATAATCCCCACCGAATCCTAATATTTTTGTATACGGCAGAACATCGAGCATTTCATAAAATGCGTTTTTTGCCGCATATGGTGAAATTATATGAGCCCAACACAAATCTATATAGACATTAGCGTGAGTT
>JAVBPQ010000126.1:0-49416 GCA_031549525.1 Clostridiaceae bacterium
CCTTGATAAAATCTGATGCCTTTCATAAATTGCTCTATAGAGAAATTTCTTATCAACATGCTTTCTCTCTGTTAAAAGGGAATCTATCATCATAGAGCGAAGGTAATATTCACTTGTAGTTTCTTCATCTAAAATAAAACATGGAATTGTCAAATACTCTGTATAATCTGAAAACTTTGCAAGAAGCTTAAAAGCAGTAACTCTAGCTCTTCCGCAAATAATTTCATAATAATCATGACTCTTCTTCTTTGTAACAATTATGGGATTTATTAATCCTATACTTTCTATGGAGGAGACTAACGCAATGACTTCTTCATTTTGTGCATTGGATGCGGGGTACCAATTTTCAGGAGCATTTTTTAATTTAAATATATCAACCATCTGGAAATTTTCATGAATGTTAACTTTATTTGTAAAGTTATCTTCTCGAACTAAAATATCCTTCTTCATAGCCTCTCTAATCTCATTTCGGCTTTCTTCAGATAAAGAAGCATGATTATTATGAAGGCTTATGGTTTCAGGCTTTAGAGGATCACAAGAAGCTCTCTTTTTAGGTGCAAAATCTGTTCCAACAATAGTTTTAACATTAAAGCCATAAGATTCAAATAAATTCATCATTTCCATAATTATCTTTCTCCTTTTTTAGATATACTTATTTTTACATGTATATTCTAAAAATTTTAAAAAATGATATAAAAAATTAGAAAAAAATACCCTTCAAACTAATATTTTAAATTTTATCAGTTTGAAGGTTTAAAAGGTTTAAAGGGTTATTAAATTTTACTGTTTTAAACAAGAAGTCATACTCTTTGCACTTATAAACATAGTTGAAATATTGTGTAAAACTGCTGATGTATTTGGAGTTATTAAATCTTGAAGTCCTAATAATAAAAGAATTGTGTTAAAATATACAATAAACTTAAAATTGTTCTTTATGCGTTTAATAAGCAACTGGCTTAACTTTCTTATGGTTACAATTTCATATAAATAAGAAGATAAGAGAGCGATATCAGAAACTTCACGAGCTATATCTGATGAATCCTTCATAGATATAGAAACATCTGCTGTAGATAAAGCAGGGGAATCATTTACGCCATCACCCACCATAATTATTTTATGGCCTTTATCCTTAAGTTCTAAGATAATTTTAGCTTTGTCCTCAGGTAACACTTGAGATCTGTATTCATCAATACCAAGGCTATTTGCAACATGTTTAGCGGTTGATTCTCCATCTCCTGTAAGCATAATTACCTTTTTAATTCCTAACTCTCTTAAAGATGAAATTACTTCTTTAGATTCTTTTCGTGGAGGGTCACTTATGCAGATAAAACCTGCAGCTTTACCATCAATTCCTAAATAAATTACTGAATTAGCAAGGCACTCTTTTTCCACTAAATCAAGCTGACCTTTTGTTATTTCTACATTCTCATCTTCAAATACAAAGTGATAACTTCCTATTACACAGCGCTTTCCTTGATATGTTGTGGCAATGCCATGGGCGACAATATATTCTATCTCAGCATGTTCTTCTTCATGATGAAGATTTTCTTCTTGTGCTTTTGAAACAATTGCTGAAGCTACACTATGAGGAAAATGTTCTTCTAAACATGCTGCAGTCCTTAGAATATAATCTCTTTCATAATTCTCAAAAGGTACTACTTTATTCACATGAGGCTTTGCAACGGTTAAAGTTCCAGTTTTATCAAAGACAATTGTATCAGCTTCAGCCATAGCTTCTAAATATTTGCCACCTTTTACCATTATCTTATGTGTAGATGCTTCTCTCATAGAAGATACAACTGAAATAGGTGTAGCAAGCTTGATTGCACATGAATAATCAACAAGCAATACTGATAATGCTTTGTGCCAATCTCTAGTAAACACAAACACTCCAAGAGATAATAAAAAACTAAAAGGTACTATTGTATCAGCTATATGCTCTGCTTTTGAGTGAATAGATGCTTTTAAATTTTCAGAAGATTCAATTAATTCAATTATTTTACTAATACGGCTTTCATTTACTAAAGAGTGAACTTCTATAATTATTTTACCATCTTCAACAACAGTGCCAGCAAATACACTATCTCCTGGTTTTTTAAAGATAGCAATAGGCTCTCCAGTCATAGAAGATTGGTTTACTTCAGCTTCTCCACTAAAAACAACACCATCTATTGGTATCATGGATCCAGTTCGTATTATAACTCTGTCCTTAACTGATAATGAAGATATAGGAAGTGATATCTCTTCACCATTCTTTTCTATCCATACCCTATCTATATTAACAGCTAAGCTTTCTGATAGGGCATTTCTTGTCTTTTTGTGAGTATAGTCTTCTAAAAGCTCAGAAAGCCCAAGCAAAAACATTATGGAAGATGCAGTGTTAAAATGACCTTGAAAAATAGATACTGAAACTGCTGAACCATCTAAAACTTCAACACCAAAAGATCCATGTAATAAAGAGTTGATACCTCTTTTCATAAATCTTAAGCTTCTATGAATATATATTAAGTTTCGGATAGGTACTGGAAGAAAAAAATGATGAACTATACGCCTTATGAGCATTTTATAGAGTCTTTCTTTAAAATTTAAATCTATATTCATTGAATCATCTAATGTGGAATCATGAACATTTTCAAGTTTATCTACATCAATTCCAAGTACCTCACTTAAAATATCCTGACGAAATTTCTCATTGTAATAAATTAAAATGCTTCCACTTAAGTAACTTACTTTTACACTATCCACATAATGTAATTTCGAAAGATGATGTGTGATTAAAAAGCTATCTTCCTTCGAGAAAGCATATTTACCACATCGTAAGCGAATACGTCCAGGCATATCGCTTCCAATTTTATAGTCCATAGATAACCACTCCTAGCTACTAAAATAAAATCTGCACTTTTTAAGGTGCAGATTAATTTATTGATTATTTAAAGCACACTTTTGTTCTTCTTTAGATTGTTTTTGAGCTTCGAAGCAAATATCTTGAGCTTCTTCTTTAATGGATTCAAAAGCACTCATAACATCATTGCGTAATTTCATTCCTTTAGCTAGGGTATTTACTGCTGCTTTTCTTGCACATTTACTTTTTAAAAATTTAGAACCACATGTAGCTGTGATTAGTCCTCCAACATATATTAAAACATGTTTACTAGTAACAAATTTAAAATAATTCATAAAATTTACCTCCAAATAAATTAATATCGCTTATAAAAACATTGAGAATAATTATCAATATCAATTATAAATATATTGAGAATAATTATCAATACTAATTATTAGAATTGTTAAAAAATTAGGCACATTTCAAATAACCTTTACAAAAGATATTTTTGAAATATGCCTAGAATGATAGTTGCTTATACTATTGCTATAGGATTATATTCTTTAATAATTTTGATTAGGCAATCTAAAAAGGACTCTTCTCCAACTGTGTTGATTTTGAAAAATACAGCTTGACTACCTCCAGAAGTGATGGCAGATAGGTGTAAATTATCCCCATGCCCAAGTAATGTAATATTTAAGCTAACACGGTTATTGCCCATCATGCTGTACCTTTCGTATACTTTAACAGCACAATGTACATCATTTATTACAAAATAACTTTCATCTTCAAAGCTTGCGGACATACTGCCATTCAATATTTTATCTTCTATTGTATTTAAAACTTCATTAAAGTTTGCTTGTAATCTACATTCGAATTTTGCCATAATAAAACCCCCAAAATTATAAACTATGTTTATTATACCATATTAAAGAGTTATTAGAATTTAAAAATTCATAGTTATATATAACTAAATTCTGAAATTAAATATCTTTCAGCTTCAGGACACCATAACCCTTTATTTTCTTTGCATATCTTAGCAAGCTTTAAAAACCTTGGGTCTTCCTTTGATTTTTCTTCAAAATCATCTATGGCAATGAGGGGAAGATTGATATGAGTATATATTAATTTTTTTCCACCAGGTATTCTAGGAAGATTTAATGTAGTATCAACCACTGAATCTATGCCCCCAATATGCGTAACCATAACAGCAGGGTTGATCTTACCGTCTTCAGTCATCTTTAAGGATTCTAAAAGGTCATCTGTATTTCCTCCAGTTGTGCCCATAATATGAGTGTAATTGTAATGGATATTATATAGATTAATTTCTGCTTTAAATTCAGAATCTGAAGGACCTGCAAAGAAGTTCATGCATCCATCACGGCCTAGTATGCCATCTGCCACATTAACTGCTTCCTTAATAGGTGTAAATACAAGTACATCATCAAAACCTGTTCCACCTGTTAAATTCCTTAAATATTCAGTAGGATTATCCACTTCATTTGTATTTACAAATACTATCTCAACATTGCATTTTAGAGCCTCTTCCTTTGAAAAGATCTCTTTTGCCCTATTTAATCTTTCATTATTTATATCCGTTACAACAAGAATAGAAGGGCGAATATCAGAATGGAGAGCATAATCTATAGCCCCAAGCCCCATAGGGCCTGCACCTGCAATTATTGCAAGTTTACCTCCATCTACAATTCCCATTTTATGAATATAGCTTCCCATTTTAGTATGATACATAGCATGATATGCTCCTATTATACAACTCATAGGCTCTGCAAGGGATGCTTCATAGTAGGATTCTCCTGAATAATTTAACAGACAATTCAATTCCATTACTTCCTTAGGGATTATGCAATAGGTACATGCTCCTCCAAAATATTCATAAGAATATCCTGGAGAATACATGGAACCTTTATAATTTAATGCAGGCTGCTGTGCAAATTTTGTACCAGGTTTAAATTTATTCTCATGATTTTTCCCAACCTTTACTATATTTCCAGCAAATTCATGACCGATTATTATAGGATTTGTATCTATATTTTCAGGAACCCTTTTATGTTTTTTTCCTTGAATGGAAGCTTTATAGCTGGACATACAAACGCTATCTGATATGACCTCTATAAGTATTTCGTCGTCTTTTATTTCAGGGAGTAAAAACTCATCAAGTCTAAGATCATTCTCTCCATATAAGCGCACTGCTTTTGTTCTCATAACATCATCCTTTCAATTATCTAAAAAAGCTATATACATAGTTTATATCCATTGATTTTGATAGGTTCTTTACACCCTCTTCTCCCATATTATCGAGGATATCTGCAATTTTAGCAATTATGCCTAAATGCTCATTTTCTTTTCCTGCTATGCCAATAACGATATAAGCTCTTTCACCATCAAAATCTACACCTTCAGGATATAAGAGCACTGATATACCAGATTTATTTATGGATTTTTTAGCAATCTCCACACCATGAGGAATTGCAACACCTTTTCCAATATATGTTGAAACATCTTTTTCTCTTTTTAACATTGCATCCACATAGTCAGCTTCTACATATCCGCTTTTTACTAAAAGTTTTCCTGCCTTTTTAATAGCATCTTCTTTGTTAGAATCTTTCTGAGAAAGTAATATATTTTGTTTCAAGATCACTTCATTATTTGTATTTTCAAAGGAAACAGGTACTTCTGCCTTTGTAAATGATTTATGATTTTTTAATAAGCTTTCTAATTCATCTGCAATAGACATATCAAGAAAATCTTTTACAGGTATATGAAATGCATTAGGTGCTGAAGCTTTAGCTCTATTTGTAAGCTGCTCATGTGTAACTACTATGCTTGCATCTCTTGGTATTTCATTTATAGCATAGTTTTTAACCGATATATCTATACCTTTTTCCTTAAGGCGTTTTTTAAGCATTGTAGCACCCATTGCAGAAGAACCCATTCCAGCATCACAAGCATAGATTATGGATTTAGGGTTTATTAAATCTATCTCACCTTTGCTCTCTAATTTCATGCTGTGAGATTTATTTTTAGCAGAGTCAAATTCTTCATCGCTCATCCTATTTGCAGCTCTTTTAACAAATATAGAAGCTATCAAAAATGATACTCCTGTGGATACTAAAACACCAATAAAAACTGGTAAGAATCCTCCTTTAGTACCTATAGTCATGGCAGATAGAGCAAATATACTTCCAGGGGATGGGGGAGCTACAAGTCCTGCTCCTAAAATAGAAAAAGTAAATATTCCAGCTGCACCTCCTGCTATTACTGCAAGGATTGTTATTGGATTCATGAGGACATAAGGGAAATATATTTCGTGTATTCCACCTAAGAAATGGATTATTATAGCACCAGGAGTGGATTGTTTTACATTTCCTTTTGAAAAGAAGAAATATGCTAAAAGTATACCAAGGCCTGGACCAGGATTTGTCTCAAGGAGAAAGAATATGGATTGTCCAGTTGCTTGTGCTTGTTCTATTCCAAGAGGGCCTAAGACACCATGGTTAATCGCGTTATTTAAAAATAAAACCTTTCCAGGTTCTATAAATACAGAAACAAGAGGTAAAAGACCAGCATTGACTATAACCTGAACTCCTGCACTTAATGCATTTGAAAAAGTTTGGACGATAGGACCAATAACTAAGTAGCCGAGAAGTGCAAGTATCATTCCAAGTATACCTAAGGAAAAGTTATTTATGAGCATTTCAAAACCTGAAGGTATCTTATCTTCTAAAAAATCATCAGTCTTTTTAATGATAAATCCACCTAAAGGTCCCATTATCATAGCACCTAATATCATAGGGATACCAGCTCCAACTAAAACACCCATAGCAGCAATAGCTCCCATTACTCCTCCTCTAGAGCCTCCTAAAGCTTTACCGCCAGTATATGCGATAAGGAGAGGAATTAAGTAACTGAGCATAGGATCTACAAGCTTTGCTAAATGTTCATTAGGGAATGGTCCAGAAGGTATAAAAAGTGCAGTGATGACCCCCCAAGCTATAAATGCACCAATGTTTGGCATAACCATTCCACTTAGAAATCTACCGAAACCCTGAACAGATTGTTTTAAGTCACTCTTTGAATTCATTATAAGTCCTCCTTTTTAAAAATTTTTTATTTTTATAAGTTTATAAAAATTATCAATGATTTCTTTTTCAGGAACTCCTGTACCTTCTAAAGTTACAGCAGCTGTACCTATAGCGCAGGCTTTTCTTGTAGCTTCAATGAAATCTTCTCTAGTTGTAAAGCTCACTGCAAGGCTTCCTACAACAGAATCTCCAGCACCTACTGTACTCTTTGATATCACCTCAGGAGGGGTTGCAAGGCATATCTTATCTTCAGATACCATCAAAAGCCCATCTTTTCCTAAGGAAACGCATACATAAGTTATTCCAGCTTTAACGATCTCTTTACTCCAAAATATCAATTCATCTAATGTACTTATTTCCTTATGGATTAATTCCTTTAGTTCGTCTATATTTGGTTTTATCATCCAAGGCTTTGCTTTAATTCCTTCTTTTAGAAGATTTCCGCTGGAATCCAATATGACCTTTGTATCATTTTTTATATTCTCTATAATATCTTTATATATATTAGATGGAATGCTCTCATGAGCATTCCCAGATATTATAAAGATTTCAGATTCTTTAGCATGATATTTTATCTTTATCATAAGCTCATCTAATGTTTGTTTTTTAATAAAAGGACCGTTTTCATTTATATCTGTACAGGTATTATTTACGATATCAACTATCTTTGTATTGATTCTTGAATTTTCTTTTATCTTTACAAAATCATAGAATATCCCTTTATCACAAAGCATAGACATTATCTTATCACCTGTTGAGCCTCCTAATATTCCAACAGCAATAGTGTCATGACCTAAAGCTTTAATCACTTTTGAAGCATTTATTCCTTTTCCTCCAGCTTCTATGTTTACATGTTTAACCCTGTTAATACCGTTTACAACAAGATTTTCAAGTATTAACGTTTTATCTATAGCAGGATTTAAAGTAAGAGTTGTGATCATATATAAGCCTCCTAATGTATTATTTTTATCCCTGCATTTTTATATTTTGTCAAAATAGATTCAGGAGTTTTAAAATCTGTTATTAAATAATCTATCTCTCTTATATCGGCAAACTTTACAAAGGATATCTTATTGAATTTTGAATTATCACAGAGGAGAAATACCTCATCTGAAGAATTAATCATCTGATTTTTTGTGCTCGCTTCTTCAATATTTGGTGTAGTTGCTCCAAGATTTAAATCTAAGCTGTTTGTTCCAATAAAAGCTTTATTTGCATGTAATTTTGATAGCATTTCCTTTGAAAAACTTCCTACTACTGCTTTAGTAACAGCTCTATGCTGTCCTCCAATGACTATCAAATTTATATTTTCATAAGAACCTAGTGCAAATGCTATAGCAATAGAGTTTGTAATAGCTGTTATTTTTTTATTGCATATAAATGGGATCATTTGAATTGTGGTTGTACCAGAGTCTATTATTATAATATCTCCTTCTGATATAAAATCCGACGCGAGCTTTGAAATGTATTTTTTTTCATCAAGAAAGGTGATTTCTTTTTCATTAAATGAAGGTTCTATATTTGAAGATGGATTTAAAATAGCTCCTCCATGAGTTCTCTTTAAAAAACCCGATTCTTCAAGCTCTTGCAAATCCCTTCGTATGGTGGCTTCAGAAACTTCTAATATTTCTACAAGTTCAAGTACTTTGATTCTATTTTGACTTTGGAGAATGGATATTATCTTTTCTTTTCTTTCTTCTTGAAACAATATGCACACCACCTTTGATTGTTTATGATTATTTATTATTGATTATGATCGTATTTAAACCTTATCATGACTGATTATGAAAGTCAATAGAAAATATATTTATTTTAAATAAATGTTTTAAAATTGTGATAAAATTAGATGTGAAAATGAATAATACATTTATACGAAAAAACTTAAGGAGGATTTTTATGAAAATTTATATAAGTGCAGATATCGAAGGAGTAACCGGAGTCACTAATCCAACTGAAACAGATAAGGCCCATATGGATTTTGAACCATTTGCCATTCAAATGTCAAAGGAAGTAAGTGCTGCCTGTGAGGGTGCATTTGAGACAGGTGCAGAACTAATCTATGTAAAAGATGGTCATGGATCAGGAAGAAATATAATTGGAGATTATCTCCCAGAATATGCTAGGCTCCAAAGAGGTTGGACAGGAGATCCTCTTAAAATGGTAAGTGGGGTAGATAAGACATTTGATGCAGCTTTATTTATAGGATATCACTCAGAAGCTACAAGTCCATTTAATCCACTATCTCATACCATAAGTAGTGCAAAGGTTTCTTATATAAAGATTAATGGGATATTTGCCAGCGAATATCTGATAAATATGTATGCCTGTGCTTTTTATAATGTTCCAGTGGTTTTTTTATCAGGAGATAAGGGACTTTGTGAACATGCAAAGAATATAAGCCCAAATATTACAACCGTTGCAGTTAAAGAAGGGATTGGAGATGCTACTATAAATATTCAGCCTAAAGATGCTATTTTTCAGATTAAATCTAAGGTTAAAGAAGCTTTAAGTTCAAATTATAAAGAATGTAAGGTTCTGCTTCCTGAAGATTTTACAGTGGAAATAGGCTACAATAAGCATATGGTAGCTTATACAAATTCTTTTTATCCAGGTGCATCTTTAATTTCATCTAAAGCAATTGAGTTTAAAACTAAAGATTATTATGAAGTTATGAGATTTTTATTGTTTGTAATTTAATTAGTAGTATATTTTATTGTATAAAATGAAAAAATAAAATATACTATTTAGAAAGAGAAAGGAAAACATAAATTATGAAGATAAGTGCTAGAAATCAGTTAAAAGGCAAGGTTGTTGAAATAAGAGAAGGTGCTGTAAATGGTATTGTAATTCTCGATATAGGTTCTGGTAATAAAATATCCTCAACAATCTCTATGGAAGCGATTAAGGAATTGGGATTAAAAGTTGGTTCAGATGCATATGCTGTTATAAAAGCTACTTCTGTTATGTTAGCTATAGATTAATAATTATCATATAATATAAAAGCTCTTGGTGTATTCTAGAGCTTTTATGTTATAAATTTTTAAAACTTTGGACATGCTTTATTCCTCTTTAATAATTTTATATAAGGTGTGATAGATATGAAAAAGTTTATTATACTTTTAGGTATTTTTATTTTTTCAATCATAATTTTTATTACCTACATAAAACCAAAATTAAATGAAATAAGTCTTAACAACTATGAAAATAATATTGTATCAAAAAATTTAAAATTAATTCCTCATATTGGTAGAGAAAGTTCTAATGTAACTGTTAAAGATTATGATTCCTATTTTAGGACTGCACATAGGATAAACTCATTAATAAAACATGAATTATTTTATAATATGAAAGATACCATCCAATTTTATGCATATTTCGATAAAGATGTAACCATTCCTGAGATTCAATCTATTAGGGGATTTGTAACAAAGAAATTTATTATAAAATCCTATGGTAAATTTAACGAACCTTATAATGAATGGATATTAGAAAATAAGTTCTTTCAAAATATAAAACCATTTACTGTTATATGCGATATTTATGTGGATAATAATCTATTGTTTCAAGATGTGCATGTTGATAATGATCTTGATGTATATGAAAATACCCTTTTAGATGTTGATTCAAAAAAATTCAGTAGATCATATATTGACACTCTTAATAAATATGTGAAAGATAAGATTCCAGGTGCTTTTTTAAATGTTCAAAAAAGTATAATAGGTTATCCATTGATTGTAAGAATTCAAAGCAGTAAGATGGTCGATTTAAATAAAATTAAAGATTTAGAATACTATGTACAAAATGAATTATCAAAAAGTATTGAAAAAGATACAAGTACTAAAGATACAAAAGCTGTTGTGCTACAATTTGTAGTTAAAAATAGATCGTATTATGAATCTTCATATTTAATTTATAAAGATCAGTGGTTAAAAGAAAACTGGATGAATTTTGATTACTTTGTTAAAGGATAGAGGTGTTTATTATAAAAATTACAGTTAGGGCAGTGGGAGTTTTAAGAGATATATTTGGAAAAAGATCTATCGATTTAGAGGTTTATGCTGAAGATGCGCCTACAGTTTTTAATGCTCTTAGTGAGCTTGATATCTTATATGATGGCAAGCTAAATAAGATGATATTTAACCAAGATAATACATTAAATGAATGGTCTAGAGTCATGTTAAATGGACGGGATGTGAGATTTTTAGATAAAGAGAGCCTTTATTTAAAAGATGGTGATATAATATTGCTCATGCCGCAGCTTGGAGGGGGTTAAGGGTTGATTGAAACTAAAAGGTTATTTATAAGAAGGTTTAGAGAAGGCGATTGGAAAGACTTATATGAATATCTATCTGATGAAGATATTGTAAAATATGAACCATATGAGATCTTTACAGAAGATGAATGCAAAATTGAAGCAAAGATACGGTCAAAGTCAAATGTTTATTGGGCAGTGTGCTTAAAGGATACAGGTAAGTTGATTGGAAACATAAGTTTATCTAGGCGTGAGTTTGAGGATTTTTCGTTAGGTTATGTATTTAATAAAAGATTTCATAAAAATGGATATGCTGAAGAAGCAGCAAGAGCAATAATTAATCTTGCATTTAATGATTATAAAGCTCACCGCATTTGTGCAATGTGCAATCCTAATAATACAGCTTCTTTTCATCTTCTTGAGAGATTAGGTTTTAGACGAGAAGGGCATTTAAGAGAAAATATATATTTTAAAACAGATGCAGAAGAAAATCCTATTTGGTGGGATACATATGAATATGGTATCTTATTTTATGAATGGAACAAAATTTAAAAACCCTGTAGGGTAAGACTTTTGTCTATCCTACAGGGTTTTTAGAGTATTTAGCTTAATTTATTTTTTTATAATGAGGATATTTGTACCTTGGTTAGAGGAGTTTTTAACAACTACTCCTACTTCATTTACTAAACTTGCATCAGGCGATGCACTTGAGATAGTTTTACCTGAAACTACTTCAACTTTTGCATTAGGTGCTAAAGTTATTTTTTCATTATTTATTGTGATAGAATTTTTATCAGCTTGTGTTATTTTTCCTGAAACTTCAGTATTCTGTCCTGATGCTTTTGGCATTGTAGTTGAAGCCCAATCTCCATCTGGAGATAGATAGTTTACATTTGAGTATCCAATGATATCATCATATCTTATTTTGATCCAATCTCCAACTTGATCAAATCCTGTAACTTTAGTTCCAGTAGGTATTATATCAAAAATCATATCATTCATACTTGAACCAGTTCTGAAGTTTAAGTCAGCTGTTGTTGTAAATGTATTAACTTTGACAAAATCAGTTGAAGTAGTTGTACTTTTGCCAAATTCAATTTCAGAAAACTTAGCCTGTAGTTGCTCTAGGGTCAAGTTAGGGAACTTAACTTTTAAGTCATCAAAGCTTAAATTTGGAAGTACAAGCTTGTTTCCATCCATTTTAGCTTCAGGGAATTCTGCTTTAATTTTATCAAATGTTATATCAGTTGAAGGAGAATCCTTACCAAATTCCACCTGAGGGAACTTAGCTTTTAATTGTTCTAAAGTCAAGTTAGGGAACTTAACCTTTAAATCATCAAAGCTTAAACCTGGAAGAACTAATTTATCTCCATCCATTTTAGCTTCAGGGAATTCTGCTTTAATCTTATCAAATGTTATATCATCTGAAGGAGCATCTTTACCAAACTCAACCTCAGGGAATTTAGCTTTTAGTTGTTCTAAAGTCCAGTTAGGGAATTTAGCTTTTAGGTCATCAAAGCTTAAATCTGGAAGAACTAATTTATTTCCATCCATTTTAGCATCAGGGAATTCTGCTTTAATCTTATCGAATGTTATATCGTCTGAAGGAGATTCTTTACCAAACTCAACTCCAGGGAACTTAGCTTCTAATTGCTTTAAAGTTAAATTAGGGAACTTAGCTTTTAAGTCATCAAAACTTATACCAGGAAGAACTAGCTTATTTCCATCCATCTTAGCTTCAGGGAATTGTGCTTTAATCTTATCAAAAGTTATATCATCTGCAGGAGCATCTTTACCAAATTCTAATTCAGGGAATTTAGCTTTTAACTGATCTAAGTTGGCATCTGGGAATTTAGCTTTAAAATCCTCAAAGCTTAAGCCAGGAAGAACTAGCTTATTTCCATCCATTTTAGCTTCAGGGAATTGTGCTTTAATCTTATCAAAGGTTATATCACCCATTTTACCAAATTCCACTTGAGGAAATTTAGCTTTTAATTGATCTAAGGTTACATTAGGGAAGTTAGCCTTAAAATCATCAAAACTTGCTGTTGGTAATGTGAGCTTTCCATTTTCATATGTAGCATCTGAGAACTTAGCTTTTATAGCATCAAAATCGATGGAATTAGATGCAGTTTGTGATGCAGTAGTGTTTGTAGTATTTGTAGTATTACTTACACCAGAGTTATTGCAAGATTTAAAAAGCCACATTAGCAGCAATATCAATAAAGCTAAACCGAGTACAGCTAGTAAAAGTTTCCATATTCCAGATCCTTTCTTTTTCTCATCTCCAAATACTAAATTTGGAAATTTATCTTTTAAAGCTTCAAGCGTAAGATCTGGAAATTTTTCTTTTAAATCACTAAATTTTAAATTTGGTAGATACAATGTACCTTCTTTTAAGTATATATCTGGGAATTTTTCTTTTAATGTCTTATAATCAATTTCATCAGCACTAAATGATATCTCTTTGAATTTATCTCTCATAGCATCTAGAGTTAAATTTGGAAACTTTGTCTTTAGAGCTTTAAATCCAATACCAGGTAAAACAAGCTTTGCACCATCCATATATATATCTGGAAATTTTTCTTTTAGTGTATTAAAATCCACCTTTGGCGCATTATATATTATATTTGGGAACTTGGCTTTTAAGGCTTCTTGTGTTAAATCCGGAAATTTAACTTTTAAATCTTTATGATCTAAGCCTGGTAAAATTAGCTTATCCTCATCTAGATATATATCAGGATATGCTTCCTTTAAAGTTTTAAAGTCGATCCTTGAAGCATTAAAAGATATGCTTGAAAACCTTGATCTTAACATATCTAGAGTGAGTGAAGGAAATTTTTCTTGTAGATCATCTAGCCCTATACCTGGCAAAATTAATCTTGCACCATCTAAATAAACAGAAGGAAATTTTGATTTGATTTCTTTGAAAAAATCAAGATCAGGAGTATTCTTTCCTAATTTTAAATTTGGTTCGGGTAAATTTTTATCCTCCTTAGTGTTTTTGTTCTTTTGATTAACCTCTTCATATGTAAAATCTTTGGTATCTTGCATAGCTAGTCCAACTTCATTGTAAAAGCTATTATTGTGGTCTATAGGATTGCAAACCTTGCATTGATAAATTTGACAATCCTTTAGAGAGCCTGAAAAGTCCAGTGCATCCTTTAGAGCAGAAAATTCGCCATGCCACTTGTCATTTGGATTATTTTTGCTGTTTTGCATAAGTATTTTTTGATTGCTGCAGAATTTACAATCAGATTTGTGTATTATTGCAATTCTTTTTTCATTGACCCTTTCATGTACCCAGTACTTCACTTTTTCACCTCAATTAAAAATATTTTATAAAACATAAATCATTTCTATGGCACAATTATATCAGAATAAAATTTAAAAAGCTGTGTTACGAAAAAATATTTAAATAAATTTAATATATTATTTAAGATTAATGCAAAAATTTTTGCTTATGATTTTTTTATAAATATTTTTAAAAAAATGTTATTTTTTAGTATTTTTTTTAAAAAAATTGATATATTTTAAATTACGAAGTATTTTTCTTTATTTTTTAAAAATTTACTAAATTTATAAGATAATTATCGTAATTTGAATATTACACTTTTTTAGATAAATAATAAAATAAAATTTCATAAGATAGATATTTTTATTCATAAAAATTTAATATTTTTTAAAAATAAAAAAGATGATGCTAAATGAGATTTTTACTCATCAGCAGAGCATCTTCGTTGTTATCAGAGTAATATTTTTTTCTAAGACCATCCGTTTTAAATCCAAATTTTCTATATAAATTTTGAGCTTTTATATTTCCAATTCTCACCTCTAAATGCAATACTTCCACCATTTTGGATTTTGAAAGCTTAATTATATTTTCTAGAAGCTTTGTAGCTATGCCCATATATCTATATTCTGGGAGCACAGCTACATTTATAATTTGACCTTCATTTACAATTATCCACATTCCAATAAATCCAATGAGCTTATCATCTATAAATGCTCCTAAATAAGTAGAAAATAAATTAGAAGTTAATTCCTGCTCTATGCTTTCTTCAGACCAAGGCATATTAAAGCATTTTGTGCAAATGTAATGGACTTCTTTAGTATTTTCATCATTTAAAATGGAAATGCGTATATCCTTCATATCTTAAATTTATCCTCAACATATGATTTTTTTATATATAATGGAGAAAAAGTAGCAATATCATCTAAACATCCCTCTTTAAAGGCTTTTATACCCATATATCCAAGATTTGATGCTTTTGTATAATTAAAAAGACTATTTCCTAAAATGCAGCAGGGAAATAACTTTTTTAAAGCATCACCATAATTGTCCACAGCATCACCAATAAACAATATATCATCTCCAGCATTTAATAGTTTATGTAGTTCATAGATTGATATAAACATATAGTCTGTAATTTTATTTAAAGCTCCATCTATGTTTTTAAAAAAACAGGTATATACATTTTCACTAAGGGCATTTATGATTGGAGCTATGATTCCATTAAAGTGCATTGCAGATATGGCAAGGGCATCTAATGATGATACACCAACAAAGGGTTTATTTAAGCCGTGGCACAGACCTTTTATGGTTGAAATACCTATCCTAAGCCCTGTAAATGAACCTGGACCCTTTGAAACTACAAAACCATGGATATCATCTAAGGATAAAGATAGGGTTTTTAAAATATCGATCACCATATCCATTATTATTGCTGAATGGTTATTTTTGAAATTTAAATTGATTTCCCCTAGGACTTTATTTTCTTCAACCACTGCAACAGAGGCGATATTTGTTGCAGTATCCATACAAAGAAGCTTCATAAAATAACCTCCTTTAAAAAAGAAGTGTCATAATTTCCAATACCAGTTATTTCAAATTTTCTCTTTACATCTGTAAGTATATCAATTTTAACTTCAATATAATTAGAAGGCAAGCAAGGTAAAATTTTATCAGCCCATTCGATGAGGGATATGCTATTTGAAAAGATATATTCATCAAATCCTATATTATAAAGATCTTCCTTTTCTATCCTATATACATCGAAGTGGTTTAACTTAAAGTCACCCTTATATTCATTCACTATGGTAAAGGTAGGGGAGGTGACAGGGTTTTTTATATTGAGGCTATCTGCTATACCTTTAATAAAACAGGTTTTACCTGCACTTAATTCTCCTATAAGTGCTACAACATCCTGGGGTTTTAAATATTTTCCTAATTTTTTCCCAAGAAGAAATGTTTCCTCTGGGCTATTTGTAATAAATACCATATTTTCACCTATAAATTAAAAGGTAAACTACAAATTTTACCTAGTTTACCTTTTGTGTATTATCTGTTCTTTAATATAGAAAGCATCATTTCCCTTAGAACCTTTGCAGCAACTGCTGTAGATACACCGCTTTCATCATAATGAGGTGAAAGCTCGACTATATCTGCACCAACTACATTTAATCTTGACATTATCAAAAATAGATCTTCTAATTCCTTGTAGGTGATTCCGCCTGCTTCAGGTGTTCCTGTTCCAGGGAATATGGAAGGATCTAAAACATCTAAATCTACCGTCACATATACACTCTTGCCTTTAAGCTTTTCAGGAAGTGAAGATAAACCTACTAAGTCAAATTTTTTAAGAAAAGTATGACCATCTTTTAAGGACCAGTAAAATTCTTCTTTTGATCCTGACCTTATTCCGAATTGATATATTCGTTTATCACCTAAAAAATCCCAGCAACGCCTTATTACATTTGCATGGGATAATTTATTATCAAAATATATATCCCTAGTATCAGTGTGAGCATCTAAGTGAATTATATGAAGATCCTTATATTTTTCATAGACAGATTTTATGCATGGAAAGCTCACAAGGTGCTCCCCGCCTATAAAAAATGGTATTTTATTGTCTTCTACGATTTTCTTTGATGCTTTATAAATTACATCCATGATAAGAGGAGTATCTCCTATTGGAAGGTCTATATCTCCTATATCAAATATATCATAATCTACTAAATCAAGATCTAAAAGCGGACTGTATGTCTCAAGCGCATAAAATTCGTTTCTTATGTGTTTTGGACCAAATCTGGTACCTGGTCTATAACATACAGTGCCATCAAAGGGTATACCGCATATGACCATTTTTGAACTCTCATATGTGGTATCTTTTGGGATTATTGAAGGCATTGAATACAAAATAAAATTCCCCCTATCTATTTTTTACGCCTTATGACAACTAAAAAGTTATCCAGTTTTTTATCGGACATATCTGATAGCTTTGCATGTTTATTCTTTAGAAATTGAACATATTTAACAATATCTTGAGTTATCTCTTCTCCTGGAACTAATATAGGTATCCCAGGAGGATATATCATAACAGATTCTGCTATGATCTTACCAACAGCATTTTCAATTGGAATAAATTTTTTGTTTGAATAAAAAGCTTCCCTTGGGGTTATTACAACCTTAGGATTTTTAAATGGAATTTTTTCTATGTCTAATTCTTTTTTTTGAGGAAGCTTCTCTTTTATATCTCTTAATGCAGATACTAATTTATCCATATTGGTTTTAGTATCTCCTACACTTGTTATTGCTAAGATATTGTGAGTATCTGCAAGCTCTACTTGAATATTATATTCATTATATAATTTATCATATATTTCAAAACCTGTAATCCCAAGATCAGAAACCCGAATTCCAAGCTTTAATTCATCTATATCATATATACCTGGTTTCCCAACAAGTTCTCTACCATAAGCGCTGTATCCACCTATTTTATTTATTTCATCTTTTGCACATCTCACCATATTTAAGACCTCTCCAAGCTGCTCTTCTCCGTTTATTGCAAGGTTTTTTCTTGCAATATCTAAACTTGTCATAAGAAGATATGATGCGCTTGTTGTAGTGAAGAGGTTTAAGGTTTTTTCCACTATGTCTTTTGATATTGTTCTTGTATTTAACAATAAAATGGAAGATTGAGTTAACGCTCCTCCTGTTTTATGAAGGCTAACTGCAGACATATCTGCACCGCATTCCATGGCACTATTTGGCATTGAAGGATGAAATTTAAAATGAGCTCCATGTGCTTCATCAACAAGAACGGCAAGACCGTATTGATGAGCAAATTCTATTATTTCAGAAAGCTCTGAACACATTCCATAATAAGTTGGATTGATTAAGAATATAGCTTTTGCATCAGGATTATCTTTTATTGTCTTTATTGTTTTTTCAACCCCTATGCCTGTTGCAAAATTATAGTCGTCATCGATTTCAGGTTGAATATAAACAGGGATAGCATTGCAAAGAATCAGGGAATTAATTATACTCTTATGAATATTTCTTGGAAGTATAATCTTATCCTTTGGTTTGCACACAGATAAAATCATAACTTGTATAGCTTGACTTGTTCCATTTACAATGAAAAATGCATGGTCTGCTCCAAAGGCTTCAGCTGCTAATTCTTCAGATTTTTTAATCACGCCTTCTGGGTGATTTAAACTATCTATATCTTTAAAAGAATTAAAATCAAATCCAAGAGCTCTCTCTCCTAGAAAATCCACTAATTCCTTAATTTTATTTGATTTTTTATGTCCAGGAACATCAAATGGAATTATACCTCTTTCTTTTGCTTTATACATTGCTTCCAAAAGTGGCGTTTCATTTTGATTCATTAAAACCACCCCTTAGTATAATTAGAAAATTTTATTTTTTAAAATAAAATATACTTAAAAAACAAGAGTATGATAATATAGAATATTGCTAATGTCAATAACTTTTCCAATATGTAGATACAAATTTTTATATAATAATATATTAATACAAATTTTTAAATAAAATTAATTAGGTCACTCTGGTATGAAAAAAACCACATACCAGAATGACCTATATTATAAATCAGTCATTATTTTATGCTATTTTGATATGATTCTACCATTTTCTTAACCATTTCTCCACCAACGGAACCACATTGTTTTGCAGTTAAATCTCCGTTGTAGCTTGAAAATGTAACTCCTAATTCACTAGCAGTTTCCATTTTGAATTGCTCCATTGCGTTTTTTGCTTCTTTTTTATTTGCCATTTAAAAATTCCTCCTAAAAACTATAAATTACTTATTTTTATTTATTGTATTTTATTCTGGTATGCTTCAACCATTTTTTTAACCATTTCTCCACCAACGGAACCGCATTGCCTTGCAGTTAAATCTCCATTATAATCGGAAAAAATAACTCCCATTTCATTTGCAGTTTCCATTTTAAATCGCTCCATAGAGCTCTTTAATTCTTTATTCGTTATTTTGTCTTTTGTCACGTAAAATCCTCCTAGATTTAAAATATACTCTAAATAAATTATTTTAAATTATCTTACATTCTATTGTATTTTATTTTGATATGCTTCAACCATTTTTTTAACCATTTCTCCACCAACGCTACCGCATTGTTTAGCTGTTAAATCTCCATTATATTGAGAAAATGTAACACCTAATTCACTGGCAGTTTCCATTTTAAATTGCTCCATAGCTTGTTTTGCACTTGGATTCTTAGCCATTTAAAATCACCCTCCTTTTCTGTGTTCAAAAATAGCTTATCCAAACTAAAAGAAAATATTTAATAAAAATATAGGAAAATATACCATTAAATGTAAATTAAATAAAATATATTTAAATGTACATTGTGTTATAATTGAGATAAGCAAATATTAAAGTCTTTTATAATTTGTGTGCGAATATATTATATGTTTTTTAAAATATTTTATAATGATGATTTATGGATTTTTAAAAAATTAAATTAAAAGGAGTTGAACGATGGGACAAAAAGTTTTACTTACAGGAGGAGGAAGCGCAGGTCATGTGACCCCTAATATAGCTCTTATTCCTTATTTTCAAAAAAATAATTTTGATATAATATATCTAGGGTCAAAAGAAGGTATAGAAAAAAAGTTGATAACAGACATTGGTATAAAGTATTACGAAATTTCAACAGGAAAGCTTAGAAGGTATTTTTCTTTGAAAAATTTTACAGATCCTTTTAAAGTCATAAAAGGATTTTATGAAGCAAGTAACATAATAAAGGATGAAAAGCCAAATGTCATATTCTCAAAAGGCGGATTTGTATCTGTACCAGTTGTAGTTGCTGGATACTTTAATAAAATACCTATCATACTCCATGAATCAGATATAACTCCTGGACTTGCAAATAAAATATGCATTCCATTTTCTAAAAAGGTATGTGTGACTTTTGAAGAATGTTATGAGAAAATTGGAAAAAATAAAGCGGTGATAACAGGTTCTCCTCTTAGGGATGAACTAAGAAATGGAAGTAGGCTTTTAGGTGGAGAGTTTTGTAAATTTAAAGATAAAAAGCCTGTATTGCTCCTCATGGGAGGAAGCTTGGGTTCTTTAAAATTGAACAAGTTGTTGAGGGATAGTTTAGAAGATATTTTAAAAAAATTCAATGTAGTTCATCTATGCGGAAAGGGAAATTTAGATAATAACCTTAATAAACAAGAAGGCTATAGGCAGTTTGAATATCTAAATGAAGAGCTTCCAGATATTATGGCTTTAGCTGATGTTATTGTATCAAGAGCAGGTTCTAATTCAATATTTGAGATATTAGCACTAAAGAAGCCAAATTTACTAATCCCTCTATCTAAATCTGCATCAAGGGGAGATCAGATTTTAAATGCTAAAAGCTTTGAAAAAAAAGGGTATAGCACTGTTTTATTAGAAGAGGATATAACAGAAGATAAATTTACTTCTAGTATAAATGAAATATATAATAATAGGGATTTTTACATACAAAACATGAGTCAAGCTTCTGCAGATGAGGGGATAAAAAATATATTAAATGTCATAAATGAGTCCTTGGAAGTTAAATTAAGTAAAATAAGTTTATAATTTAGTGTGTTGACATGACTAAGAAATTTAAAAAAACCGAAACCTTAATAATAAGAGGATTTCGGTTTTTTTCACATAGTCATTAAAAAAATTCAAAAAATTTTGTTATGTGATTATATAAAATTGGATTGTTTTGTTTTATTGAATTGCTTTCACCCATTATACATATGAAAAAGGATATTATACAACTGAATAAAGCTGCTGATTTAAACATAGTAAAATATAATTTATTAAGCATTTGTCCATTAAAATATTTTTTAACATCTATCCATAATATCACAGATATTAAAACAAGCATGGGGAAAGTATCTATTAAATATCTCATTATAATTCCTCCAGCTAGTATATTCATCATGAGGATAGCTATAGATGAAATGATTCCTATGGTTAAAAATATCTTTAAAAGTTTTGAGTGTACATTTTTAATTATTTTAGGAGAAAATATTAAAATATACACAATAGGAAAGTTTAGTATGCCAGCTACAGGAGCAGAATACATGTAAAATGTTGAAGTGGATTTAATGGTATTTATCACATGAAAAAATGGGAATACCAAATCTACATTAAGTGGTTGAAATATATAAGATGTTAATCCAAGCAGCATTTTATAAATGCTGGGAGTAAGCTTTGTCATATCGGCTACAGTTAATTGATATTTAGCACCAAATTCAAATACTGAATCAAATCTTGTGTTGTTATAAAACATTATAAGACTTGCAAAAAATATTATTGGAATAAAAAAGTATAAAATAGGTATTAGCTTATCTCTTTGTTCATAGATTAGTTTGTATAAAAATGGTATTATAATTGGACTATATAAGATTAAATTTGGTCTTGATGCCACCATAAGTGCAAGAAATAATCCTGAGAAAAATATATATTTTTTTTCCGAAGTTTCTAGAGCTAAAAATATCATTCTAAGAGACCATATTAAAAATGTTAAACCAGAGATAATAGCTAATTCATAAAATAAAGACCTTGCAAGGATCCAAAATATATTCGAGCTAAAAATAAGCGCTATAGCAGAGCTTATATAAGTTAGAAAGTTGATGCCGCTATACCATTTAAATATTATTTCTTTATAAAGAAGGAGCATATTTATGCAGAATAAAGCTGTAAAGATAGTACATGCAAAGGAAGTAGTTAAATACTTTTCTGTCAATATTTTAAATGGCAAAAGCAAGGTTATGACAGAACCTATTCCAAAATAACAGTAATATTTGCCATTGTAATAGGCAGCATCCCAAGTATAATTTACGTTGTTTATATCTCTTTCACTTGGGTCATATGGATTAGTAAGATTTTTCAATTTTTCATCAATCTCAAGCATGAGATCAAATCTATTATTTGTAAGAGATTTTACTAATTGCCCATATATATCCTTTGGTTCATCAGTAAATATAGGTTTTAAGTGTTGCACTGATATGTAAAATAAAAAGCAAAATAGGACAGATGCTATTATTATGCAATTGAATATTTTTTTTTGCATTTTATCATGGGAGTCTAGCCTCTTATGGAAGACTTCATGTTTTTTCACAAAATATAATAATAAGACTACTAAAAAAAGCAACAAGGCTCTAAAATAGTTAAAGTTAAAATAAGGTGAATTCAATATTATTGATGAAACTCCTTCAGTGTCTGATGAATTTTTATCATCAGGCTCATAAGAAAAGCTTAAATCAGTACATTTGCCATCCGTTATCAAGGTTATGTACTCAGTACCTTTTAAATCAGGGCTTATGTAAGAAGCATTGCTTACTCTCATCTTACTGTTATATGATTCATCTGAATAATAAGTGATTACTTTCCCTCCAGAAGATTCTTTAGATAAAAAAAATTTCATACAAAAAATTTTAATTCCTATCTCTCTGTTACTAGTTGTAGATATATCTTCTGTGAAGAATAATACTCCTGTATTTTTATCATATTTGCAATTTTGAGATTGAAAATTTTCAAGATCTAAATTTTGCTCTTCATAATAAAATTTAACAATAAAGTATTTAAAATTAAATATAAAAATTTCTGCGATTATTGAAATAAACAATATTAGTATTATTGAGAAAATGTTGTTTTTAAACAACTCGATTCCCCCTCACTTGTATTTACTCGTATTTTTCCTAAGATTAAAGAACAATATACTTAATTTGTTTTTAGTATATTATACTTTAAATATTTCAAGAGTTTTTCAAATTTACATTTATTTTGTATTTTGAGTATAAGATTTAGATTTATTTAAATTATATAATATGATTGGTATTTTTCATGTTTTCATTTACATACAACTTGTTTTATACTATAGTATATTTGATAAGTTATTGTTAATAGTTAAACAAAAAATATGATAAAAAGATATTAAATAAGGAAGGGATTTTGAAATGGCGAAATTAAAGACCATGGATGGAAATGCTGCAGCTTCTTATATAAGCTATGCTTTTACAGATGTTGCAGCAATATATCCTATTACACCTTCATCTAATATGGCAGAAAATGTAGATGAATGGGTTTCTCAAGGTAAAAAAAATATTTTTGGTCAATCGGTTAGAATCATTGAAATGCAATCAGAAGCAGGCGCTGCAGGTGCAGTTCATGGTTCATTGCAAGCAGGTGCACTTACAACCACATATACAGCATCTCAAGGGTTGTTACTTATGATTCCTAATATGTATAAAATTGCAGGAGAGCTTTTACCAGGAGTATTTCACGTATCTGCAAGGGCTGTAGCAGCACATGCTCTATCCATATTTGGTGATCATCAAGATGTTATGGCAGCAAGACAAACAGGCTGTGCACTTCTTGCAGAATCAAGTGTTCAAGAGGTTATGGATTTAGCAGGAGTTGCCCATCTTTCTGCAATAAAAGGAAGGGTTCCATTTATAAATTTCTTTGACGGATTTAGAACATCTCATGAGCTTCAAAGCGTAGAAGTTATGGAGTATGATGATCTTAAAAAATTAATAGATAAAGACGCATTAGATGGATTTAGAAAGAATTCTCTAAACCCAGATCATCCTGTTACAAGGGGAACTGCTCAAAATCCTGATATTTATTTCCAAGGAAGAGAAGCTTCAAATAGGTTTTATATAGAACTTCCAGATATAGTTGAAAGTTATATGCAAAAAATTAATGAATTGACAGGAAGAGATTATCATCTGTTTAATTATCATGGGGCAAAAGATGCAGAAAAATTAATAATAGCTATGGGCTCTGTTTGTGAAACCATTAATGAAGTTGTGGATTATTTAAATGATAAGGGTGAAAAAGTGGGAGCTCTTACAGTTCACCTCTACAGACCATTTTCTATAGAGCATTTTATGAAATATATGCCAGACACAGTTAAAAAGATAGCTGTTTTAGAGAGAACAAAAGAGCCTGGTGCTGCTGGAGAGCCTCTATATCTTGATACTGTGAATGCTTTTAAAGCTTCAAAAAGAGAGATGCCTGTAATAATAGGGGGCAGATATGGTTTAGGTTCAAAGGATACAACTCCAGATCAGATTAAAGCTGTATTTGATGAATTATCAAAGGATGATCCTAAGAGCACATTTACAATAGGAATAGAAGATGATGTTACAAATCTTTCATTAAAAACTGAAAAATTAGAAATAGAAGCTCCTGGAATAAAAGAATGTAAATTCTGGGGATTAGGATCTGATGGTACAGTTGGTGCAAATAAGACTGCCATTAAGATAATTGGAGATCATACAGATATGTATGCTCAAGCATATTTTGCATATGACTCTAAAAAATCAGGCGGCGTAACAGTATCCCATTTGAGATTTGGAAAAGACCCTGTTAAAAAACCATATCTAATACACAGTGCTGATTTTATAGCATGTCATAATCAATCCTATGTATATCAATATGATATTTTACATGGACTTAAAAAAGGCGGAAGCTTTATATTAAATACTAATTGGAAGGAAGAAGAGCTTGATGAAAAACTTCCAAACAGCATTAAGAGATATTTAGCTGAAAATAATATAGAGTTTTATATTATCGATGCTGTAGAAATAGCTCAGAGGATAGGCCTTGGCGGAAGAATAAATATGATAATGCAATCTGCATTCTTTAAAATTTCAAATGTAATGCCTTTTGAAGAAGCTATCAAGTATTTAAAAGAAGGAGTTCTAGCTTCCTATGGTAAAAAGGGTCAGAATATAGTTGATATGAATAATGCTGCTATAGATGAAGGTATTAACTCTATAGTGAAAGTAAATATTAATCCTGCATGGGCAGATATGCCTTTAGATAAAAAGGATGAAAAGGATGTTCCAGAATTCATATCAAAGGTTTTAATACCTATGAACAAGCAAGCTGGAGATTCATTGCCTGTATCTACTTTCTCAGGAAGAGAAGATGGAACATTCGAAGCAGGAACATCTGCTTATGAAAAGCGTGGTATAGCTGTAAATGTTCCTGAGTGGATATGTGAAAATTGTATTCAATGCAATCAATGTTCATACGTATGTCCACATGCAGTTATAAGACCATTCTTAATAAATGAAGAAGAAGCTAAAAATGCCCCAGAAGGCTTTGAATGTAAAGATGCAACAGGCTCAAAGGGAAATAAATTTAGAATAAGCGTATCTGTTATGGACTGTACAGGATGTGGAAATTGTGCTCAAGTTTGTCCTTCCTCTAAGAAAGCATTGGTTATGGAGCCTATAGAAAAACACTTTAAAGAGCAGGAAAACTTTGATTATTCCTTGACTCTTTCAAAGAAACAAAATCCTATGAAGGTTACAACAGTAAAGGGATCTCAATTTGAAACTCCTCTCTTTGAGTTTTCAGGAGCATGTGCAGGTTGCGGAGAAACTCCTTATGTAAAATTAATAACTCAGTTATTTGGAGATAGGATGATGATAGCAAATGCTACAGGATGTTCTTCTATCTGGGGAGCAAGCGCACCTTCAACTCCATATACAAAGAATGAAAAAGGTCAGGGACCTGCATGGGCTAACTCTTTATTTGAAGATAATGCAGAGTATGGACTTGGAATGTTCTTAGGAGTGACTCAAATAAGAAGCAGAATTAAGGATTTAGCAACTAAAGCTTTAGAAGATGATATATCAGATGAATTAAAGGGACTATTAAAAGACTTTATAGACAATTTTGCAAATGGAGAAGGTACAAGAGATAGAGCAAATAAATTAATTGCAGCTTTAGAAAAAGAAAAGAAGGATAATCCTAGACTTTGCGAAATATATGATAATAAGGGCTATTTAATAAAGAGAAGCCACTGGATATTTGGCGGCGATGGATGGGCATATGATATAGGTTATGGCGGTCTTGACCATGTCATTGCAGCTGGAGAAGATGTGAATATACTGGTTCTTGATACAGAGGTTTATTCAAATACTGGAGGTCAATCTTCTAAATCAACTCCAACATCTGCAATAGCAAAATTTGCAGCATCAGGAAAGAGGATAAAGAAGAAAAACCTAGCTATGATGGCAATGAGCTACGGATATGTTTATGTTGCACAGGTTTCAATGGGAGCTGATCAAAATCAAACATTAAAAGCAATAACAGAAGCTGAAAGCTACAAAGGACCATCCATTGTAATAGCATATGCACCATGTATAGCTCATGGAATAAACAATGGAATGGGATGTACACAGCTTGAAGCTAAACGTGCAGTTGCATGTGGATATTGGTCATTATTTAGATATAATCCAAATTTAAAACAAGAAGGTAAGAATGCATTTGCGCTAGATTCTAAAGAGCCAAAAGAATCATTTAAAGATTTTCTAATGGGCGAAGTAAGATATGCAGCGCTTGCTAAAGAGTTCCCAGAGGAAGCAGAAGAGTTGTTCAAAAAGACTGAGCAAGATGCAAAAGGCAACTTAGAAATGTACAAAAAATTTGCAGAAAATTCAATCATATAATTTTAAAAGAAGATGATTCTAAGGAGTCATCTTCTTAATTTAAAACTTAGAAAGGACGATAAAATAAATATGCCAAAAATAAGCGATAACATTAAATACTTCAAAGAATCTGCAATAGGAAAAATATCTGTCATGGCAAATGAATATGGATGTATAAATTTAGGGGAGGGCTTTCCAGATTTTGATCCTCCAAAAGAGATCACAGATAAATTAAAAGAAGTTTGTGAATTAGGTCCACATCAATATGGAATGTCTCAAGGTTCAAAACATTTTAGAGAGTGCCTTGCTAAGAAACAACAAAAGTTTATGGGAATGCCTGTTGATGCTGATGAAAATATCGTGGTTACATGCGGAAGCTCTGAAGCTATGATGGCTACCATGATAACAATATGCGACAGGAAAGATAAAGTAATAGTATTTTCACCTTATTATGAAAATAATCTCACAGATCCTGTTTTAAATGGAGCAGAACTCATCTTTGTGCCACTTGTACCACCTGCATTTAATTTTGATAAGGAAGTTTTAAGAAAAGCGTTTTTAGAGAAGCCAAAGGCTATAATAATATGCAATCCCTTAAATCCTCTAGGTAAGGTTTTTACATATGAAGAGCTTTTATATATATCGGAGCTATGCATAGAATTTGATGTTTTTGCTGTGGTAGATGAGGTTTATGAGCATATAATATTTCCTCCTAATAAGCATACTTATATGAGCTCATTGCCAGGTATGTTTGAGAGGACTATAATATGCAATTCTCTCTCAAAAACCTATTCTATAACTGGATGGAGGCTTGGATATACAGTTGCAGAAAAGTCTATAACAGATGCAATTAAAAGAGTGCGTACATATTTAAGCATAGCATCTCCTGCACCTTTACAAGAAGCAGCAACGATAGGTCTTTTATTTTCTGATGAATATTATGATACATTATCAAAATTTTATAAAGCTAAGAGAGATATGTTTTTAAATGGCCTAAAGGATGCAGGGCTTTCATTCTATGAACCACAGGGGACCTTTTTTGTCATGATGGATATAGAAAAATTTGGCTATAAAAGCGACTTTGATTTTTGTACCATGCTCATTAAAGAAATAGGGGTAGCAGCAGTGCCTGGATCTAGCTTTTTTAAAGAAGATATAAATAATTATGTTAGACTTCACTTTGCAAAAAAAGATGAAACCTTGATGGAAGCTATAAGGAGGCTTAAAAAATTAAAAAATAAGCTTTAATATTATAAAAGATATATTGACTTAACGGGTATATTGTAATATAGTATAGTATATAACGAGTAACATTTTGAGGATAGGAGGTAAAGTATTGAAATGGAAAGATTTTTAAAACACATTGTTTTATCTTCTTCTATATTTATAGTAACCTCACTGTTAAGTGGTTGTGGATTAAATACTGTAAGGAGTGTCTCAAATAGCATCAGCGATTCTTTAGAAACCATAACAGGTACAGGTGATATGAAAACCACTGACTTTAAGGTTAAGGATTATGATTCTGTGGATGTTGGGGGCAATTTTGAAATCATCTATTCAAATAAAAAATCAGATATTGTTAAAATAGAGATACAAGAAAACCTAATAAAACATTTGGAGGTAGATGTTAAAAATCATAAATTAGTTATAAACCAAAAGAAGAATTTCATATATAACGATGATAATAGAGGAAAGATATATATATCTACTCCTGAGCTAAAAGATGTTACAATTTCTGGTGCAGCATCATTTGATGAGGCAGATACTATTAAAGCTAATACATTTAAGATCAATATAGCAGGAGCAGGGAAGGTTTCAGTTCCTATAAAAGTTAAAAATCTTGAGGTTTCAACTTCAGGTGCAGGAAGCACTGAATTTGAAGGCTCTGCTGATAAGGCTACATTTAAGATCTTAGGGGCAGGATCTATAGGTGCTATAGGTTTAGTCACAAAGGATGCAGATGTAACAATAAGCGGTGCAGGAAATTGTGAGATTCATTGTGAAAATAACCTGAATGTTAAAATAAGCGGTATTGGCAATCTTAAATATACAGGAAACCCTAAAGTATCTCAGAGCATAACAGGCCTTGGGAGCGTTAAAAATGTGGATGGAGATTAAAAATAAGGATGTTGCAAAGCTGATAAAAATCAGTGAGCAACATCTTATTTATTGATTTTTTAATTTAATTTGGTTTGGACACTTTGAACCATCTGCAAACCATTGACAGGTTTTGCATTTAAGGCAAGGTTCATACTCATCGTTATCCCAAGATTTTATAACAAAGCTTTCATCAGCAAGGAAAGGCTTTCCATAAGCTATAAAATCCACTAAGTTATTTTCAATTAAATAGTTTCCTCTCTTTATTGTTCTTATATCATTTACACAAATAACAGGGATAGCAACATGCTTTTTGATTTCTAAAGCTGTGTAGACTATATCGTTATATTGAAAGTCAGGCGGCAAATTTAACTTTCTATCATTTGGAATTCCATTTGATATGTGGAGCATATCCATTCCTAAAGCCTCTAGGGCTTTTGCAACTTCTATATCTTCATCAAGGCTTTTAGTCCATCCCATTCTATAGGATATTATAAAATCATCATCTGAAAATTCCTTAACTTTATGAACTATCTCTTTTATAAGCTTAAGCCTTCCTTCCATATCCTTGCCGTAGGCATCGCACCTCTTATTTGAACAATCTGATGCCATCATATTTAAGAAAAATGTATGAGCACCATGGAATTCAACTCCATCTGCTCCTGCTTTTTTACATATTAAAGCTGCATTTACAAATTCATCTCTTATCTTTATTAAATCTTCTTTTGATAATTGATTTATATCCTTAGAATTTTCATCATAGAATCCAAAGCCTGGATAGGATAGCTGAATAAAAAACATGGTTTTATTTTTATGGCAAGAATCCGCTATCTTGCTTAAATATTCAATGTGACTATCCTTATATGCACAAGGTCTTCCTAAATTTTCACCCTTTTCGCATACTGGAAGGGCTTGACTTATTATAAAGCCTATATCTTTAGCTGCCGCATTTAAATACAGATTAAGAAGCTCTTCTCCCATTATGCCATTTTGAGATTTTAATCCAAATCGCACCATAGGAGCCATTACAATTCTATTTTTAAAAGTTAAATTTTTTATTTGAATTTTTTTAAAAATATCAGAAATGATTGTCCACCTCCACAAATATTATTTTAATCAGTATATTAACATAAAAATACGAAATTAGCTCTAAAAATATAAAATCTTTGATAATGATAATTGATTAAAGTATAATTATAATATATTTACATATTAGACTAAATCAAGGTTATTATAAAAATATGTTTAAGGAGTAATTATGCATTCTCTTTCAATTTTAATAAAACCAGCCTCATCTTCTTGCAACTTAAAATGCAAATATTGTTTCTATGATGATATTTCATCTCATAGGGAAGTAAAAAATTATGGATATATGTCTTTAGAAACTTTAGAGATTCTCGTGAAAAAGGCTTTTGAAGAAGCAAGGTCATTTTGTGCATTTAACTTTCAAGGGGGAGAACCTACTTTAAGGGGGTTAGATTTTTTTGAAACTTTTATAGAATTTACAAAAAAATATAATAAGCATAAGATAAATACTTTATTTTCCCTCCAGACAAATGGAATTTTAATAGATGAAAAATGGGCAGAGTTTTTATCTAAAAATAATTTTTTGACTGGTATATCCTTAGATTGTGATAAAGATATACATGATTTGTTTAGAATAGATAATGAAGGGAATGGGAGTTTTACCAAAGTTTTAAAAGCTATTCGCATTTTAAAAAATAAAGAGGCAGAATTTAATATATTGATGGTGTTAACAAAAGCTGCGGCTAGTCATCCTACAAAAATATTTAATTTTATAAAGAAAAATAATATGGAGTATATACAGATCATTCCATGCATTGCTCCTTTAGATTCAATAATGGATAAAAATGAATATCATCTTTCTGATATAGACTATGGAAATTTTCTATGTAGGTTTTTTGATCTGTGGTATTCGCATCTTATGAAAGGAAAATATATTTCTGTAAGAAATTTTGATAATTATGTAAAAATGCTTCAAGGAAAAGCACCAGAAAGCTGTGCTCTATCTGGTAGATGTGCATCTTATGCTACAGTAGAAGCTGATGGCAGTATATATCCTTGTGATTTTTATGTTTTAGATAAATATAGATTAGGGAGTATTAAAGAGGATGGTTTTGAATCGCTTTTAAAGAGCGAGATAGCTAAGGATTTTTGTAAATTATCTCATATAATACCAGAAAAATGCAAAGAATGTACATGGTATCCAATATGCCGCAATGGATGTTTTAGAGATAGACAAGGGGATAATTTAAACCGATATTGTAAAGGGTATGGGCTTTTTTTTGAGCATTGTATAAAAAGGCTTGAAGAAGTAGCAAAAATATATATTTAGAAAAACTAAGATTATATCAAGAGGTGACGTTAGTGAATTATGTATTCACTTTGCTAAAGGAAGAATTTAAGATAGATAAAATTGTTACTGTTCATTATTTTGAATATAGTGCAAACTTTGCTTATTATGGAGAATACCATGATTTTTGGGAGTTTTTGTACGTTGATAAAGGTGTTGTAGAAGTTGTGGCAGGGGATGATGTATTTACTTTATGTAAGGATGAGGTTATTTTTCATAAACCTAATGAATTTCATAATGTAAGAGCAAATGGAAAGATTGCGCCAAATTTAATAGTTGTATCATTTGAATGCCTTTCACCTTCCATGAAGTTTTTTGAAAATAGGATTTTAAAAATTACAAGTGATTTAAGGAGCCTTTTGGGAAAATTAATAAAAGAGGCAAGAAAGGCTTTTTTAAATGACTTGAATGATACCTTTTATACACAGTTAAAGAGAAATAAAAATGCTGAATTTGGTTCAGAACAGATGATAAAGGTTTTGCTTCAGCAGTTTTTACTTTTGCTTTATCGCTTAGAGGGAAATTCAAATTATGAAACGCAAAAAAAATCTCTTGCAGAATTGCTTTTAGGTAATATAGAACAGGAAAATAAGGTTTTTAAAAAAGTAGTATCCTACATGGAAGATAATATAAGCAGCACTCTTACTGTAAAGTCTATTAGCCAGGCAAATCTTATAAGCGAGTCCTATATTCAAAAAATATTTAAAAAAAACACATCAATAGGAGTTATAGCCTTTTTTTCAAAGATGAAGATAGAAAAGTCTAAGATTATGATTAGAATAGGAGATAAGAACTTTACTGAAATCTCTCGATATTTAGGCTATTCTTCAGTTCATTATTTTTCAAGGCAATTTAAAAATATAACAGGTATTACTCCTACAGAATATGCTAACTCATTATTATAGAAATGGTGGTGTAGTATGGATAAAATAAATATAGTTTTAATAACAACTGACCAGATGAGAAGGGATTGTGTAGGAGCATATGGGCATGAATTTGTTGAAACGCCTACTTTAGATATGATGAAAAAAAATGGAGTCATGTTTACACGAGCTGTTTCTGCTGTCCCTACATGCATTGCCTCAAGAGCTGCAATTTTAACGGGTATGAGCCAGAAAAGCCATAAGAGGGTAGGCTATGAAGATGGTGTGGTGTGGAATTATGAAAATACATTACCATCTGTGCTTTCAGAAGCAGGTTATCATACCCAATGTGTTGGAAAAATGCATGTTTATCCCCCAAGAAATCTTTGTGGTTTTCATAATGTTGTGCTTCATGATGGATATTTACATAAAAATAGGAATTTTGATTCAAAATATGGTGAGAGCTTTGATAGAGTGGATGATTATTTGTATTGGCTGCATCGTGAACTTGGATTCGATGCTGATTTAATAGATAGTGGGCTTGAATGCAATTCTTGGGTTGCAAGGCCATTTCCATATGAAGAAAAATATCATCCAACAAATTGGTGTGTAAGTGAATCTTTGGATTTTTTAAGAAGAAGAGATACAACAAAACCATTTTTTCTTCATACATCATTTGTAAGACCTCATTCTCCCCTTGATCCACCAAAATACTATTTTGATATGTATTATGAGCAAGAATTAAATGAGCCTCTTATGGGGGAATGGGTGAAAGAAGATGGGGAACAAAATGGATTAAATATTGATGCAAAATGGGGCAAAATTTCTAAAAAAGCAATGCATAGGGCAAGGGCAGCATATTATGGCCATATAAGTCATATTGACAACCAGATAGGAAGGCTTATACAAGGCATTAATGAGCACAATGCAAAGACTGTATATCTTTTTACATCTGATCATGGAGATATGCTAGGTGATCATAATTTTTTCAGAAAAGCTTTACCTTATGAAGGGTCTATAGGTGTGCCCCTCATCATATATGATCCAAATAATTTAATAAACATCCCTCATAATATATGTTGTGATGAATTAGTGGAATTAAGGGATATAATGCCTACTTTATTAGATGCAGCAAAAATTACTCCTCCTTTTTCTGTTGAAGGAAAAAGTTTGCTAAAAGTTTTAAAAAATGGGCAATATATTAGGGATTATATTCATGGGGAACATGTCCTTGATGAATATTCAAATCATTTTATAGTTACTAAAACTGATAAATATATTTGGTTTTCTCAAAGTGGAAGGAAGCAGTATTTTACAGACCAAGAAGAAAAGGAGAATAGGATACTAGACCATGACTGTCAAGATAGAATATCTTTTTTAAAAAGCTTGCTTATTGAAGAGCTTTTAGGAAGAGAAGAAGGCTTTACTGATGGAAAAACTTTGTTTGCAGGGTGTAAAACTACAAATACATTAAAATAGCTTAGGGCATTTAATAACATTATTTTTAAACATAGTGCTTAATTGTGCAAATAAAACGATATTACTGATAAATATTTAGTATATAATTTTATATATAATCTTTATAGGACTAACTTTATTTTTACGTTAATGTAAACTTATTCATAATTCTCTAGGAGGACAAAGAAATGAAGAAAAATATTTTAAGTATTTTAACTCTTACCATTACAACAATGATTATGTTTGCAGGTTGTACTGGACCATCATCTAATGCATCAGATACAACGCAGCAAGCAGCAAATACAACTACTGCTCAAGCAAATACGACAGAAGTAGCAAATACAACAGAAGTACCAACGACAGAAGGAGATAAAAACACAATAAGATACTTCTCAATGTGGCAGGAGACAGAACCACAAGCAGAAGTAATCAAAGCAGCAATAGCAGAGTTTGAATCTCAAAATCAGAATGTAAAATTTGAAGTACAATGGCTAGGGCGTGATATTTCAAAGACGATCAAGGCTTCTTTAGATGCTCATCAAGTAGACATGTGGGATCAAGGAATAAATGTAATAGTTGAAAACTATTCTGACTATGGTATTGAGATGGATGCTTTATTTGATAAAGCATATCCTTCAACAGATGGAAAACCATTAAAAGATCTTATTACAGGTTCATTAATTACAGCAATTAAGCAATATTCACCAGATGGTAAGATGCATGCAGCTCCATATCAACCAAATGTTGTAGGATTCTTCTATAACAAAAAGATGTTTGATGAACATAGCGTTAAAGTACCAACAAACTGGGATGAATTTATGGCTGCTTGTGAAACATTAAAAGCAGCAGGAATTACACCAACATCAGTTGACGCAGGTTATGCTTTATTACCTTATTCCTCATACCTTGGACGTTTAAAAGGCGTAGATTTTGTTAAGGAACTTGTAACAGATAAAACAGGTGCAAAATGGGATGATCCAGCTGTTTTAGAAGCTGCTAAAGTCTTTGAAGATATGTCTGCAAAAGGTTACTATGATCCAGCAGTTGCAGCATTTCAATATCCTGCAGGGCAAAACGAAGTAGCTCTTGGCAATGCAGCAATGTATTTAGTTGGCTCATATATGTTAAATGAAGTTAAAGAGATGGCAGGAGATGACTTTGAATGGGGTTGTTTTGCTTTTCCATCACCAACTGGTGCAGCAATGGATAATGGAGCAAATATCTATGGAACACAGACAATGCAAATTACAAAGGACTGCAAGGATCCAGAAACTGCAATGGCATTTATTGCAAGCTTAACAACAGGTAAATTTGATAAAGAAATGGCAGATAAATGTTCAGCTATTCCTACATCAACAGAAACTGCTTGGCCAACATTATTAGCAAGTGCAAAAGAAGTTTTAGATTCCTCTACAGTAAATGTTCCTTGGGCATTTGGGATCAATGCAAATCCTGATACAGCACCTATTTTAAAGGATAATATGTCAAAGCTATATGGTGGACAGATGACAGCAGAAGAATTTGTAGCAGATGGCAAGAAAGTAACCATGGGACAATAATTAAATAAAAAGGAAATTGAAAAAGTGTGTCTAATCCCTAGGTTAAGAGCAGGTATATAAATCACTTAACTTAAATGGTTATTCAAAATTTTCAAAATGAGGGTAATCAAGAAGCTACGCTTTTTGATTACCTTTTTTAAAAAAGGGGTGATGTTTGTGAATAAAAAAAATAATAAGACAATGATAATCCTTTTTACCCTCCCTGCGTTATTTTCCTTTTTAGTTGTCTTTTTATATCCAGTTCTTAGGACTATTTTTATGAGCTTTTTCTATGTAAAGAATTTAACATCAGGTTTTTCAGAGTGGCGATTTGTAGGGATGGATAATTATAGCCGCTTAGTAGATATACAATTATTTAAGAATTCATTTATGAATATAGGTAAGATATGGTTTGTAGGTGGTATTATTGTCACATTTTTTGCTCTTCTTATGGCAGTAATTTTAACTTCTGGAATTAGATTTAAATCTTTTTTTCGTGCTATGATTTACCTTCCTAACATAATATCTGCAGTTGCCCTTGCTAATATGTGGCTTCACTATGTATATAATGTAAAGTATGGATTGTTTCATAAAGTATTTTCAATGCTTCACATGACTAAATTAGCAAATTTACCTTGGACTAGCCCTCAGTATATTTTTATGTCCATGTTAATAGCATTTTGTTTTGGTTCTGTTGGATACTATATGCTGGTTTATATTTCGGGAATTGAAAAAATACCTAATGATTTATTTGAATCATCAAAGATAGAAGGCGCAAATGTATTTCAAAGTTTCTTTTTTATAACTTTGCCTCTTTTAAAAGGAGCTTTTAGGACAACTCTTACCCTTTGGTCCACAAATTGCCTTGGGTTTTTTATATGGTCTCAGTTATTCTCATCAGCAGGTCGTGAGCCTTCTGCTGCTCTTATGACTCCTATTTATTATATGTATACAATAGTTTTTGGAGAGGCAAACGCAAGCACCAGCGAATTTATCAATGCAGGAATGGGTGCAGCAATATGCGTCATACTTATGATTTTAGCAATTATTTTATTTATGGGTATCAGATTTTTAATAAAAGATGATAAAATTCAATTTTAAGGAGGGAGAATTATGGATAAAAAAATTAGAGAGCCTTTTAATTTAAAGAAAGAACTTAGGCTTTTGCCAGGTTATATAATTGTAACCCTGTGGGTTGTATTTGTATTTGTAGTAGTAGGATGGATTATTGGAGCATCCTTTTCAACTACAAAAGAAATTTTTACAGATAAATTGCTTAATTCAGGGATACACTTTGAGTCCTATATAAAAGCATGGACAAAGGGCAATTTATCTAAGTATTTCTTAAATAGCATTATATATACTGTATCATCCCTTCCTCTAATATTGCTTATTTCTGCTCCTTGCTCATATGTTCTATCAAGATTTGAATTTAGAGGAGGGAAAGTATTTCAAGGTTTGCTTGTGCTTGCAATTAGCATACCATCCATCATGATTGTTTTGCCGCTTTATAGTTTAGCATCACAATTTGGCATATTAAACAGCCGTATAACCCTAATTGTTTTATATGTTTGTATGAATGTACCCTTTACAACTTTCTTTCTCTTAAGCTTTTTTGGAGGTCTTTCTAAAACCTTTGAAGAGGCAGCAGCAATTGATGGGGCAACTCCTATTTATACTTTTTTTAAGATAATGCTTCCCTTAGCTCAGCCTGGAATGATCACCGTGGGTATTTTCTTATTTGTAAGCATATGGAATGAATATTTTATGGCTCTTATATTTGCTAATACTGCTTCATTAAGACCTCTTTCTGTGGGGTTATATTCCATGATTCAAAGCATGACCTATACAGGAGATTGGGCAGGATTATTTGCCTCTGTAGTTGTTGTATTTTTGCCTACTTTTATAATGTATATATTCCTATCAGAGAAGATAATTGCAGGTGTAACTGGTGGTGCTTTAAAAGAATAATTGAACTAAAAGGAGTTTAGAATGAAAATTATATTGATTATGACAGATACTCAGCGACTTGATATGGTCAGTTGCTATAAAGATGTAGGTATTAAAACACCATGTATTGATAAGCTAGCACAAGAAGGCATTCGCTTTACAAAGGCATATACTACTCAACCTGTGTGTGGACCTGCTCGTTCAGCAATTTTTACTGGGCTTTTTCCTCATTCTAATGGAGTCTTTGCTAACAATATAGCTCCCTCTAAAAATGTTAAAACAATAGGGGAGCGACTTAAAGATGATGGAATGCACACAGCTTATATTGGGAAATGGCATTTAGATGGAAGTGATTATTTTGGCTTAGGACGCTGTGATGATGGCTGGGATCAGAATTATTGGTATGATATGCGAAATTATTTAGAAGAATTAAGCCTTAAGGATCGCATAAGATCAAGAGAAAAATCAAGCATGGATGGTGAAGGCATTAAAAGAGAATTTACTTATGCCAATCGCTGCTCAAATAAGGCTATTGATTTTATAAAGAAATATAGTGATGATGATTATTTTTTAGTGCTATCCTATGATGAACCTCATGGTCCCTCCTTGTGCCCTGAGCCATATGCATCCATGTATAAAGACTTTAGCCTTCCTAAATATGATAATTTAAAGGATACATTAGATAATAAACCAAGACATCAGCAAGTTTGGGCAGGGGAGAAGCGATTTTTAGATAGGGAAAACATGGTAGTAAATGATAGATATTTATTTGGCTGCAATAGTTTTGTAGATTCAGAGATTGGGCGTGTTATGGAAGTTATAGATGAATATGCTGATGATGCTCTTATTATATATACTTCTGACCATGGAGCTATGATTGAGTCCCATTGTTTAGATCAAAAAGGACCTGCAGCCTATGAAGAAATAACTCATATTCCTCTAATAATGAGATGTAAAGGGCTTATAAAATCTAATGTAACTCATGAAAATCCAGTATCTCATATCGATATTGTTCCTACTGTTTTAGAATATACAAAGATGGATGTACCTAAATGTTTAGAAGGAAAGAGTCTATTGCCTATTTTTAATGATGAAAGTATGAAGGTTAATGAAGATATATTTATTGAATTTGGGCGCTATGAAATTGATCATGATGGTTTTGGAGGGTTTCAGCCACTTAGAGCTGTGTATGATGGAAGGTATAAGCTTGTTATAAATCTTTTATCAAGTGATGAACTCTATGATCTTGAGGAAGATCCTGAGGAGATGATAAATTTAATATGCTCTAAAGATCATAGTGAGATTAGGAATTGCCTTCATGATAAAATATTAGATTGGCAAAACAAAACTCGTGATCCTTTTAGGGGATATTATTGGGAAGAAAGATCGTGGAGAGATGGCTTTTTACCAACTTGGAAATATACTGGAAAGACAAGGCAAAGAGAGAATGATAGGTATGAACCAAGGCAATTAGATTATGATACAGGGCTTGAAATAGAGGAAACAGTTAGGTTAAAATAATTTATTAAAATTTCTCATATAAAAAACGATAAAAGTACTTATGTTGCATAAGACTTATATCGTTTTTTTTGCTATTAAAGTATAATAAGTTCATAGATTAAGAAAAAATCTTTAAGAGATGATCCACCTATCATAGAGGAGGCGACATGATAAAAATCTGTAAGAAAGAGAATGCTGTAATTCTCGCACCAATTCCGGCACTACTGATCGGCACAATTATAATGCGCCACAATAACATAAGCGTCTTTGTGTACGGGCAAAACATCATTTGCTACCTCATTTTGGGACTTCTGGTTTTACTTTTTACTGCAAAACCAATTCATGCTTTACGCAGCAACTCAATTAGCACAACTATACTTATTGTCCTTGGATGCATCCTGCTGGCATTCACTTTCCTAGATTTCGGATTGGAAAATGTACATCGATGGCTAACGATTGGAAGTTTTCGTTTATACATTTCTAGCATAGCACTACCATGTATGATTATCAGTTTTGCTATTCTTCTAAAGAATAAAAGCGCAGTGGTTCCTTTCTTCCTTAGCGCTGTTATAATGTTGTTGATAGCATTCCAGCCAGATGCATCCCAATTGTCTGCATTTGCTGTTTCTATAACTTTATTGTTTTGGGTTCAGACAAAACAACGACCATTTAGATATGCAATTGCCTTGCTGTCAATTAGCCTAATTATTTATTCGTGGCTACATCTTGATACTTTGAAAGCAGTACCCCATGTGGAGGATATCGTGTTATTGGCGCGAGATATGGGAATCATCTGGTTTTTATTAGCTATTTTGTCTCTGGGGGTATTGTTGATTCCGTTTATATGTTTTCACAAAATCTCTATATATCCAAGGACAGTTGGTTTATACTACCTTGTTGTTTTCATATCTACCTTATTCGGAAATTTTCCTGTGCCGATTATGGGTTTTGGTATCTCACCTATTATTGGATACATGTTGACAATATTTTTCTTGCTCCGCAGAAATGCTGCTAATTAGCACAGAATTACTATTTTGCAGCATGAGATTCTTGGAGATACTTTAACCTTTCAATGTAAGAAGTTTCCCACTTCTGTAAGCTATACTTGACCCACAACTTTTTTAAAAATTTCATTTTTTTCATTAATTTATTTCTTCATAAAATCATCCAAACCCTTGCGGTCGTGTTTTATTCCTTCCCTTAGTTCTATTGACTTTAACCATGTTCTCACAGTTTGTTGTTTAAAAAATTCATAGAGAGGATTAAGATCCTCAGCTTCGTCATACTTTTGCAAAGCATCATAATATTGACGTCGATCTTCTTCATAAATAATGAGAGGTGGATGATCATGTATCATTAGGAAATAATTTAGGAGCGTTCTGCCAACACGCCCATTGCCATCTGCGAATGGATGGATGTATTCGAACATGGCATGGAAATATGTTACAGCTTTCAAAACTTTATCTTTGTTATGATAGGCATTGACTTCAGCAATCAAGTTAGATAGATCGATTTCAACTTCCTCAACTGGTGAACCAACTTCGTTAATACCTATCATGTAGTCATGTTTTTTAAATTCACCAGGGCGTTCCTTATTTACTATATAGCGGTGTTCGTCATAAGTTCCACTGATTAAAATACGGTGAATTTCCTTTATTAAATCTATAGACAATAGCTCTTTAGCTACAATTTTATCTTTTAAAAACTCATAACAAATTTTTTGGTTTTGCTGCTCAAACAGTGCTCGTGGATTGCCAGTAAAGCTTGAAACCCTGCCATTTTCAAAGATGTCTCTTGTATCATTATAAGTTATATCATCATTCTCAATTTTGCCAGAATGATAGGCAAACAGAATGCGGAAACTATCAAGATATTTATCAAGATCGGCAGGGGTTCTAACATTATATGAATTCCACAGCGCTAAGGCTTGATTATATTGCTCCACACTAATACCTCCTTTGCATTGAAATCATTATATCACAACCTTCTTAATAATTTATTATATAAAATTAGGATAATACCATCCTTTTAAGATTAAGTATTATCCTAATATTTAAAAATTATTATCTACATGTATTTACATGAATATATAAGACAGAATAAACTTTAGAAGATCATCATCTGTCTTTTGAATAACAGGCTCCATAAAACCTCTCCACTCAGGATTAATTTCAGGATGGCAAGCTAAAAATTCATCATAATTTTGATAATATTTTTTTTCATCCATTTTTAATTCCTCCTAATAATCAGTATTTACATGTACCCATTCGAGTACTGCCTGAAGATTTGAAACATCCACACTATCCATGTCCATAAGTCCTCTGTTAAATGAGAAGACGAATTTTCCACCTGGAGCACAAGTGTCGATTAAGCGTTTAACATCATCAATGCATTGTTCTTTTGTCTTGCCAAGGGTTGTAGTTGGATCATAGAATCCACCTATTACGTGGTTTTTACCAACGGTTTCCTTAATATGCTTATAGTCTCCATCTTCAAACAATATTATGCTGCTCTCAGGAAGTCTCTCAAGGAATGATGAATATCTAGTCCAGTCTTGTTCTGCAAATAAATATGCTCCCATACCAAGTTTATCCATCTCTACAACCAAAGCTTCAAGAGTTGGCCAATATAATTTTTCAAAATCAGATGTCCTCATATATGGAGCAAGATGGAGAGGTATGAAGTTTATAATACCAGGAGTCATGACAGTAGGCATTGAAAGTTTAAGCATAAGAGGAAGTGTAGCTTCAGCTGCAGCTTTAACCTTATCAGGAAGGCGGCGTACATCCATAGAAATCTGTTTAAATCCTCTTAATTGGTCAGCTAAGAAATCAAAAGGAGCTTCTATTAATTGTCCAACTATAAGTCCTGGTACATATCCAAATTCTTGAGAAAGCTTTATTACAATACCCATTTCTTCGCCAGATATTCTTTTATACTCAGCATAAGCTTTAGCCATGACTAAACTTCTTGTTGTAGCGTCAGTATCAAGAGCTGAACAAACCCTTGGAAGCAATGTTGTAACTATAAATCCATAAGGGTCTTTTGTGTATTCATCATATTCTTCAGGTTTTAGAGTTTCAATTTCAGGATGCTGAACTACGCCACTTGAACCTAGTATCCAGTTTTTAGCTCCTAAAATTTGATAAACAGGAGGGAATCTTAAATCTATTAAAGGCATTGTATCTGAATAAAAACTTTCGCAAAATTTGCGATATGCTTTTTCAACTAAGCTGCGATCATAATGAGCTTGTGCAAGTGGAATATTCGCAAAGTTGCAAGCAGCTTCAACTGTAGCCATTACATTGACTAAAACACGCTTTGGGATCTTCCTATCTATAGTATCTTGCCTTATCTTGATGCGTTCTTCAAAACTCATTTAGAAACCCACTCCCCACATACTTTTACAGCTTCTGCAGCATTTCTGCTAAAGAAATCTGCGCCTATATATGAACAGGCATCAGTATTTACAGCATTTCCGCCTATAGCTATTTTTAAACTATCACGAAGTCCATTTTCTTTAAGAGCTTCTACAATTTTTCTCATGGATTCGATGGAAAATGTAAGGACACCTGAAAGACCAAGAATTTGAGGATTATGCTCCTTAATTGCAGAAATAAAGTTAGTTGCTGGTTGATCTATTCCTAAATCTATTACTTCAAATCCTGCAGCTTCTGACATACCTTTAAATATATTTTTGCCTATATCGTGGATATCTCCTTCCACAGTTCCAAGCACAATAGTTCCTCTCTTTTCATTGCTTTTGTTTCCTAATAGAGGTTTTAAAGTTTTAATACAAGTATCTAGTAATTCACCTGCAAAGATTAGATCGCCTACAAAATATACACCTTTTTCGTATTGTTCACCAACTAAGTCCATACCTTTTTGACATGCTGTTACAATGTTCTGTGCTTCATCACTGTTAGGATTGCTAGCTACAAATTCATCTAAGATTTTTAAAACCAGCCCCTCATCTAAATCTCCAACTGCTTGTTGTAAAACATTAACATCTACCATAAAATTGTCCTCCATTTCTTATTCTTATAATAAATTATTTTTTATTGCCTATTACACCATTTCGATAAGCTTGCAGATATTTTCTGCAAAGTCTATCTTTACCGAGCAAAGCTTCTGTAGCATAAAGAGCAGCCCTCATATCAGGAGATGTAGGATCCATAATTGCACTATCCATGCCAGCTTCCATTGCAAGGGTTAAAAATTGTTGATTTATAGCTTTTCTAAAAGGCATACCAAATGAAATATTGCTAAGCCCTGAAGTTATGTGTATATTTGGATATCTTTCCAATATAGCTTTTGTAGTTTGTCTAAAACTTATAAGAGCATCATTTGTAGTTGATAAAGTAGTTACTAGAGGATCTATAAACATTCTATCCTCAGATATACCTAATGCTTTTGCTTTTTCCACAATAGTAACAGCAATTTCAAATTTGACCTTTGGATCTTTAGAAATTCCATTATTATCACAAGTTAGAGCAATGATTTTCCAATTAGTGTCGCAAATTTTAGGTAAGAGTTTTTCGCATTTATTGTGCTCTTCTGATACAGAATTGAGTAATCCTGTCTTTTTGGCATAAGGAAGCATATCTAATAATACATCACAATCAGAACTATCAATACATAGAGGTGTATCAACAGCATCTTGCACAATATCCATAAGCCATTTTAGAGTTTCTCTTTCAATCTCTGGTGCTGTTCCAGCACATACATCGATATAATCAGCACCAAATTGTGCCTGAGAAATAGCTAAATTTCTTATGAAATTTTCGTCTTTTAGAGCTATTGCATTAGCAGTAGAAGGAATTGAACCATTAATTTTTTCACCAATAATTATCATGTAGCACCTCAGTAAATTTAATATTCACTTACAATAGGCTGATTTTCTAAATCACCTATTTGAATTTATTATATCACAATTTAAAATAAACATTGCATTTTTTGAAAATTTGTATATTAAATTAATTTATATATTTAAAAAATATCATTACATAATAGTTTGTGATATAATGAAACGATGCAAAATTAATTTAAATTGAGGTAGTTTAAATGGACTTTCATGAAGAAGTTTTAAAATTAGCAGAGTTACCATTAAAAGAAGATGCAGATGATAAATTTTATTCTAGTGATATTTCTTTAATATACGATGAGTTTAATAAAAATATAATAAAGATCAATAAGTCTCAAAAGGAGATATCCTACAATGTTGAAGAGATTTATGAATTTATACAGGATTTAAAGGAAGAAGAGAGAAATAAATCTATTGAATATGATCTTGTAAATAGCTTAATTTCAATAGTTGATATAATTGAAGACTTTTATGTTTTTGCTACATCTGAAAAAGATCTTAATGTTATTTCTCATGCTGAAATGCTCTGGAGATCTATATTAAAAAAACTAAGCTTATTTGGTCTTGCAAGGATATATGATGAGAAGACAAAGTTAGATGTTATTTATAATACCACCATAGGGACAGATTCAGATAAGTCATTGCCAGAAGGTTATATTTTAAAAACAATAAAAAGTGGGTATATTTATAAGAATAAGGTCATAAGAAAGTCTCTTGTGATTGTGAATAAATATTAAAGAAGGGTTTGTATATGAATAAGATACTAGGAATTGATTTAGGGACATCAACATCAGAAATAGCTTATATTAATGAAGATGGTAATGTGGAGTTAATACCAAACCATTTAGGAGAATATATAACTCCATCTGTAGTACATATTAAAGAAGACGGACAGATTATTGTAGGGTTAGAAGCAAAAGAGCAAATTATTTTAAATCCTGAGAGCACTTTTATGGAAGTAAAACGACTCATGGGAACAGATGCAGTGCTTAAGTGCCATGGTAAAACCTATTCACCTGTTGAGGTTACATCTTTTATATTAAAATATCTCATAGATTGTGCAAAAACATACTTAAATGAAGAAGTTAATAATGTTGTTATAACTGTTCCGGCATATTTTACTGATATCCAAAGAAGAGATACCATTAAAGCAGGAGAGATGGCAGGTATTAAGGTGGAAAGGATCATAAATGAACCTACAGCAGCTTCTCTTGATTATGGAATAATGAACATGGAAGAATGCAAAAATATAATGATATACGATTTTGGCGGAGGAACTCTTGATGTAACTGTTATGGAGCTATTTGAAGGAGTTATCGATGTAAAATCAAGCTGTGGTAACAATGCTTTAGGTGGAAAAGATTTCGATCAGGCTATAATTGATTACATAGTGAATAAGATAAATTCAGACTATAAAGTAGATATTACAAAGGATTTAAGAGGAATGGTGCGCATAAAACAGGCTGCTGAGGAGTGTAAAATTTCTCTTAGCTATGATGAAGAGTTTAATATAGATCTACCTTTTTTATTCACTAAAAAAGGCAATCCGATAGGATTTTCAGAAACCATCACAAAAGATTTTTTTGAAAGTCTTATTTTGGAAAAGGTTTCATCAACATCTCGTCAGGTTAAAACTGCTCTGTTAGATGCAAATATTAATGCTGATGAATTAGATCTTGTCTTACTCGTAGGAGGTACAACGAAGATACCTCTAGTTACAAAATTTTTACAGGAAGAACTTCTCTTAAACCCTGAATCTTTAATCGATCCTGATTTAGCGGTGGTGCGGGGTGCTGCTATTCAAGCAGGTATAATAAATGATGATTTTAAAGATACAGATAAGGAAATAATAATAGCTGATATCTGTCCCTATAGTTTAAGTACATCTGCTTTAATGGATACCATGTATGGTAAAGATATTTTCTGTGATATTTTAATAAAGCGCAATACTACAATCCCATCATCTACACAAAAGATATATGAAACAAGTTGTGACTTTCAAAAAGAAGTTATCATAGATGCATACCAAGGGGAGAACGATTTTCCAGAAGAAAATATTTTATTAAATAAGTTTAAATTATCAGGAATACCTTCTGCCAAAGCAGGAAAAGAAAAAATTAAAATAACATTTTCCTATGACATAAATGGAATTTTATCTGTATCAGCAGAGATAGTATCTACAGGAAAGAGTGCTAGTATAGAAATCGATACAAAAACAGCTTCTCTTGATGTCAATTTAGATGATTGGAAAAAATCAGATAAAGCAAAAAGCTATAGAGCAATTATAAGAAAAGTTGAGAAAGTCTTAAATGATGAGGATGATGATATAGATCACTTATTTGTTTTAGAGTTAAAAAATAGAGTAAATGAACTAAAGAGAGGGATTATCTTAGACTGGAATTTAGAATTATTAGATGATCTTAAAGATAATATAATTGAAATGTTAGAGTATATGGAAGATTAATATGCCTATGGATAATATATGTAATTATTATTATAAAGAGGCAATTTCTTGTGCTAAAAATGATGATATTTCAGGTGCACTCTTAAGCATTAAAAAATTGCCAAAAGACTGTTATATGAATAATGAAACGAAGAAGCTTACTGCTTTATGTCTTCTTCGGTTAGGTTATTATTCTCTAGCTTACAAATATGCAATAGATTTATCAGAATATGAAGAGACTTTTAAAAGATTGTATATAAATTATGAAGAATATTTTCCTAAATTCTCAGAAAAATTAAAAGCTAAAGATTACAAAGGTGCACTTGAGATAATGCTTAAACATTCAAATGGATCTGTTTTAGAATATAATATGGCAGGATGCCTTTATGCTTTATCTAAGGATGTAAAAAAGGCGAGGCTTAGTTTTCGCAAAGCTTTAGAGATGGATATATATAATGAGACAACTATTTGCTTAATATTAAATCTTAAAGAAGAAGAGAGGGTCTCTTTCTTTAGTTTCTTAAAAAATTTATTCAACAGATAGGAGAGGAGCATATATGGAAAGCCTATATAATTTATTGCAAATTCCTAATGATGCAAGTAAATCAGATATTAAAAAGGCATATTTTAAATTGGTAAGAGTCCATTCTCCTGAAAAGGATCCTGATGGTTTTAAAGCTATAAGACATGCTTATGAATTATTGATGGATGATGATGAGAGGGCAAGATATGATGAATCTATAGATGTCCCTGATGAATTTGCTAAGGATTTTATAGAAGCAGAAGGATATGTGAGCAAGCTAGATTTTAAAGAAGCGGTTCATATACTTGAGAGGCTTAATAAAAAATATAAAAATCATCCTAAAATTGTAAAATCTCTTAGTGAAGTGTATTCAAAGTTAGGTAATACAACAAAGGCTGTAAAGATTTTAGAAGCATTATGTAAAAATGATCCAAACAATCAAGAGGCTGCAATTTTATTAGCTAATGCATATACCATTAGAGGTTTTAATAATAAAGCACAGATTGAATATGAAAGGGCTATACAAATAGATCCTAATAATGATTTAGTATGGCGTAGTTACATACATTCTTATAAGCATATGTTTCTTAAAGATGTTATAGGAATATTTGATAGAGCTGAAAATATTAAGGAAGATATGTTACATAAAGAGTATCCTCTTTATGCACTTGTTATTGCAAAGTTAATTAATAATGATGAAGATGAGAAGGCAAGGGAGTATTTAGAAAAATATATAAAGTATTATGCTGCTGATGAAGAAATGACTATTGATAAATATGAAGTAACTTTAGGAATTGCATTAAGTTTATCAAAAAATAGCATATTTTTAGATTCTCTAGAAAGATTAGTTCCTTTGTTGGAAGAGAGTAGATTTAACACTGATAAAAATTCCGAGAAAATTAAAGAAATAAAAAATCATTTAAAGATGTCGGCTTTTTTTGAGGATGATGAAGTACATGATACTTTTAAAGATCTGACTTTAAAGATATTAGAAGATTGTGATTGCGAAATGTGTGCTTTTGAAAAACTTGCAATTGAATTAAGTATTGTAATGGATATACAAAAATTAAAAAAATCTTTGTTCTATGTTAAAAATAATTATCCAGATGCTTTTAAGCTTTCTTCTGCTTTTTATAATCAAGTATTGGACCTTAGAAAAAACGAAAATCTTTTAGATAAATATATCACTAAATATAGAAAATTTATGAGAAAGCATCCAAAATACTTTGAAGATATGGCTGATGATAAAGAGCTTGCCTTTGATGAAGATTTTGATCTTGAAGAAAGTTTTTATGATTCTGAGGAAACTATGGTTCCATTTGTAAAAGATAGTCCTAAAATTGGACGAAATGCTCCATGTCCATGTGGTAGCGGAAAAAAATATAAAAATTGCTGTGGTAAGTAAATTTTATGGGGCAATTTTGCAAAAATTACCCCATAAGAATTTTAAAATTAATTTTAAAAAATAGAAGAAACTACTTGGTGTTATTCTTTGGGAACATTTCTTATATTTAAAGATCTCTTAAATTCTTTATCAGAATCCTTATAAACAGGCATCTTATTTTTTTCAAGAAAATTTATAAATTCATATACATTAACCCATATTTGATTATATCCTTCTTTTTGAGATTCATCAAATATAATCTGAAGTCCAAAATGAAGGTGAGGGATCTTTATATTATTTACATTTTCATCCTTGCTATATCCTGTTTTTCCAAGATATCCAATTACATCTCCTGCTTGCACAAAGGAACCCTCTTTTAAGGATTTATTAAAGGGATGATCTTTTTTTAAATGGGCATAGTAGTAGTATCTTTTTTTATCAAGGCTCCTTATACCTATGCGCCATCCACCATATTGATTCCAACCTAAAGCTTCAATATATCCATCCTCTACTGCTATAACAGGAGTTCCAACGCTCCCCATGAGGTCATTCCCAAGATGCCTTCTCTTATATCCATAAGATCGGGAGACCCCAAAATCATCATAATGTGAATAATAATATCCCTTTGCAATAGGGCAAAATCCTTTTAAACCATATTTTTTTATGTATTTTTTATTGCCTGGATTCTCAGGGTCATCCTGCTCTACTTCAAATTCTCCAACGAGATCCCCAAGAACTGCATTATAGCGTTCTTGATAGTAAGAGTAGAGTTTCATTTTTTTTGTGATCTCTGACATAAGTTCACCATTTTGGAGCCTTATAACCACATCATCCATATCCCTTGACTTTGTTTCCTTTGGAATTTGACCATAATTTTTAGATGCACAATATGATATTAATTCAATCCAGTTTAAAGGAATTTCTTTATCATGAGTTTCAATGTCATACTTAAGAGCTTGAAGCATAATTTCTGTGGGGACACTGAAATCTATCCACTTTATATCATTTGTGGTTTTAGAATTTCCATCTTCATTTTCATCAGGATCTGTTTTAATATTTTCATTTTGAATTTCTGCATATTCTAAGTTTTCATCATCAAATTTTAAAGTGTAGATATTTTCACCAAAGAATAAAGGAAACAAAAAACAAACAAATAGTAATACAGCTACAAAAACTATAAGATAATACTTTTTGATGATAATGGGACCAAAAATAGGGGTTTTGGAAATATGTAAAGGAGTAGGATGTTTATCTTTTGCAAGATTATTCAAAAATAACTTCATTATAATCACCTATTTAAAAATATTAAACAAGTTAAGAATTTAGTATTAAAAATTGAAATTAATAGATAATTTTATAACTAAATTTTTTTAATGGTAAAATAAGAACCTATGTAAGCCCAAATCTGGGTTTTCTGAAAGATGTATTTAAAGTAGAACAAAATAGAATAACCATTAGTAAAATTTAGTTAATTTATTAA
>JAVBPQ010000017.1:0-28857 GCA_031549525.1 Clostridiaceae bacterium
CTGGATTTGCTCATACCAAACTCTTCACATAATTCCCTTGCAACATTCATTCTATCTCCTCTAAACTTATTTTCTTCAAGTAAAATCTGATGCCTTATATAGATTGCTCTGCATAGATATTTCTTATCTATCCTTTTAATCTGAGTTAGCATTGAATCTATCATAAGTGCTCTTAAGAAATATTCATCACACCTATCACCATCTAAAACAAAAGCAGGAATCTTAAGATATTTTTCTGATTTAGTAGCTTTAAACAAATTCTTACAAGAAAGAACTCTAGCTCTTCCACAGATTATATGATATTTGTCATAGTCTTTAAATCCTGCAATGATAATTGGTTCAATTAATCCCACACTTTGAATGGAGGCGATTAATTTTACAAGCTCATCTTTTTGAGAAAGGGGACATGGATACCAGTTTTGAGGAGCATACTCAAGGCTAGAGATATTAACATATTGAAGATTTTCATGTATATTAACACCACGAGAGAAATTATCAGATCTCATAGCTTCAGTCTTCTTTAAGGATTCAATAACCTTTTTTCTCTCTTCTTCAGTTATATCACCCTTATCATCAACGCCCAAATCGATTATCTTTGCCCTTAAAGGATCATTTTTCGCTCTTTGTTTAGGAGAAAAATCCTCCCCAATGATTATTTCTATATCAAGCCCTAAATCATTTAAAGTATTTGACATAAACACTACTCCTTCTATTAATCCTAATTCTATATGTATATAAAACAAAATATCAAAAAATACCTCTTAGCTGTTAATATATCTAAAAAAATCAAAGATCACATAAAAAGAGGTAATCTCAAAAGAAAATGAGAAAACCTCTTATTTAAAATGCAATTAAATTAATCTATGTATAAAAAGTCCACTTCTTAATTTTGGCTCAAACCATGTAGATTTAGGAGGCATTATTTCATTCGCATCTGCAATAGATAATAGGTCTTCCATGGTAGTTGGATACATAGAAAATGCAACTTTCATGTCCTTATGGCATCTATCTTCTAATTCTTTAAGCCCTCTGATGCCGCCAACAAAATCTATGCGCTTATCTACTCTAGGATCTTCTATTGAGAGGATAGGATTTAATAGATTTTTTTGAAGTATAGATACATCTAATCTTCCTACAACATCTTTTTCATCAAAGCTGCCTGGTTTTGCTTTTAAACAGTACCATTTATTATCTAAATACATTCCAAATGTATGCTTTTCAGATGGTTTATATTGCCCTTCTCCTGCATATTCGCTAATTTCAAACTTCTCTGATATCTTCTCTAAAAATTCTTCTTTAGATAATGAATTTAAATCTTTTACAACCCTGTTATAATCCATTATAAACAGATCTTCATCAGGAAAGATTACAGACATAAAGAAATTAAATTCTTCATCACCTTTATAATCTTTATGCTCTTCTCTTCTTTTTAAAGAAACTTTAGCAGAAGAAGCTGTTCTATGATGGCCATCTGCAATATATAAAAAATCAACTCCATTAAATAGCTTTATTAAATTATCATTTACTTTGTCATCGCATATTGGCCAAAAAATATGCGTTATACCATCATTTGAGGTGAAATTATAGGTAGGATTGTGAAATTTAATCCAATCATTAACTATCTTATTTATATTATCATTCTTTCTATAAGTTAAAAAAATAGGCTCTGTATTTGCATCACAATAATCAAAATTGTTGATTCTATCTAATTCCTTTTCTGGTCTTGTAAATTCATGTTTTTTTATGGTTCCATCTAAATATTCATCTACAGAAGTGATAGCTACGATGCCTGTTTGAACTCTGCCATTCATGATTTGCCTATATATATAATACATTGGCTTTTCGTCTTTTTTTAATATTCCTTTTTCTATAAATGAATCTAAATTTTCTCTTGCAGTTTTATAGACAATTTTATCATATGCATTAACTGAATCATCTAAATCAATCTCAGATCTTACGATGTGCAAAAAAGAATATTCATTTCCTTTTGCCATCTCTTTTGCTTCCTCACGATTCATAACATCGTAAGGAAGGCATGCTACTTTTTCACAAAGCTCTTTATTTGGTCTTATTGCATAAAAAGGCTTAACGGATGCCATATTATTCCTCCTATAAGTTAAAGAAATTTTTTACAACTTCAACTACTTCTCCACCAACTCTTTCTTGTGCTTCCTTTGTAGATGCTCCTACATGTGGAGTTAAAGATATCTTTGGATGATTTAATATATCTTGATTTTTTGTAGGCTCTTCCATAAATACATCAAGAGCAGCTCCAGCGATTGTTCCATTGTTTAATGCATTTACAAGATCACTTTCTGAAATTGCATTGCCTCTTGCTGTATTTATTAAGTAAGCTGACTTTTTCATTTTACTAAAGGCATTTTCATCCATCAATGGTTTTTCTGGTGATGGAATATGAAGTGATACAAAGTCTGATTTATTTAACAATTCTTCAAAAGCTACATAGGTATATGGGCAATTTTCAAGAGCTCCTGAGCGTTTGAAATAAATTACATTCATTCCAAGAGCTTCAGCTTTTTTTGCAACAAGGCTTGCAATTTTGCCAAATCCAACAAGACCTAAAGTCTTTCCATTTAGCTCTATACCAGTGTAATTCTTTTTATTCCACTCACCTTTTTTCATAGTGACATTTGCAATGTATATAAACCTTGCTAAAGAAAACATGCTTCCAATTACAAGTTCTGCTACAGAAGCGCTGTTTGAATTAGGAGTATTCGATACTGCTATTCCTTTTTCTTTCGCATATTCATGATCAATATTATCTATTCCAACACCAGCTCTTATTATCAGTTTTAATTTGGAATTAGTAGCAGCATCTATAACAGGAATGCGAACTTTGGTAGCAGATCTAACTATTAGGACATCATAGTCTCCAATAACTTTTTTTAAATCCTCTGCTTCATAAAATTGGATATCAACTTTATGACCTAAATCTTCTAATTCCTTAACTGCACTCTTATCAAGACCATCTGTAGCTAAAATTTTTAACAATTAAAATACCTCCCCACTAATTTAACTCAAGCTTTTTCTCAATTAAACTCAATAATTCCTTAAGCTCATCTAAAGTTCTTTCAGCCATATGAGCGATTCTAAATGTCTTATCCTTTAAATCTCCATAACCATTTCCAATTAAATATCCTTCTTTTTCAAGGGATTTTACAAGAGCTCCTACATCTATTCCTCTTGTATTTTCAATGGTTGTCAAAGTTTGAGATTCATATCCAGGTTCAGCAAATACTTTAAAATATTTATTTGCCCAATCTCTCATATATGTTGCAAGTTCGTGGTGGCGATTAAATCTGTTTTCAAGACCTTCTTCATCTAGAATTTTTGTAAGCTGATAATCGAGAGCGAACATATGAGATGTTGATGGAGTGGAAGGGTATTGGTCCTTTTCAGCTGCGAATTTATAAACTTCAACTAAATCAAAATATAATCCTCTATTTGGAACTTCTTTTGCTCTTTCATATGCTTTTTCTGAAACTGATGCAATGGATAATCCTGGAGGAAGTCCAATGCATTTTTGAGTTGAAGTGATGCAAATATCTATTCCCCAAGCATCTACATCGATTTTTATACCACCCATAGAGCTCACAGCATCAACACAGAATATAACATCTGGATATTTTTTTACGATTTCCCCTATTTCTTTTACAGGGTTCATAACTGCAGTTGATGTTTCATTATGAGTTACGGTTATAAGATCATATTTTCCTGTTTTTAGGGCTTCTTCAACTACTTCTGGAGTAGTTGGTTTTCCTGGTTCAGCTTTAAATATATCTACAGGAACTCCATTTGCTTTTGCCATCTTGCCCCATCTATCACCAAAGGATCCTACTGAGAAAACAGCAGCACCTTTTTTTGTACAAGATTTTATAGCCATTTCCATAAGTCCGCTTCCTGAAGAAGTGGAAAGTATTATTTGATTTTCGGTAAAGAATAGTTTTTTGAGCTTATCTGCTATACTTTTTTGGAGCTTTGAAGCATCCTTAGTTCTATGGCCTATCATAGGAGTAGCCATTTTTTCAAGTACATCCTGAGATACATCTACTGGTCCTGGAATATAAAGTTTCATGTTTAGTCCTCCTTTAATTTTGTACATATACATATAAGTTTATCAAAAAACAGATGATTTTTGAAACCGTTTTTAAAAACTCATATAAGACATTATAACAAATATTTATTTTAGTTTAAACCTATATGTAATATTTAAGTATACTTAGATTTTTTCAAAAGTCAAAGATTTATAACAAGATTTAATGATATAATCATCTAAATTTATATTGATAATTTATAAATGAGTAAGAGTTGAGATGAATGATTGAAAAAATTAATATTTTAAGACAATGGGTTTTAAACAGCGAAAACATAGTGTTCTTTGGGGGAGCAGGTGTGTCAACTGAAAGCGGAATTCCAGATTATAGAAGTAAAGATGGTCTATATAATCAAAAATATAAATACCCCCCTGAGACTATGCTATCCTACGATTTCTTTGCAGATCACACAGAAGAGTTTTATGAGTTTTATAAGGATAAGATGATCAATTTAAAAGCATCTCCAAATAGAGCACATTATAAACTAGCTGAGCTTGAAAAAATGGGAAAACTAAAAGCTATAATCACTCAGAATATCGATGGTCTCCATCAGATGGCAGGGAGTAAAAATGTACTGGAGCTTCATGGGAGTGTCTATAGAAATTATTGTTTAAAGTGCGGCAAAAATAAAGATATAAATGATATTATCTCATGCAATAAGATTCCACTGTGTGATTGTGGTGGTATAATAAGACCTGACGTGGTTTTATATGGGGAAGGACTTCTTGAAGCGACATTATATAAAGCTGTTGATTATATAGAAAATGCAGAGGTTTTGATAGTTGGCGGCACTTCACTTGGAGTTTATCCTGCAGCTGGTATGTTAAACTTTTATAAAGGCAATAAATTGGTGCTTATAAATAAAACAAAAACACCTTTTGATAACATTGCAAATTTAGTTATAAATGAGAGCATTGGATATATTTTAAGTGAGATTTCTTAAGCATTAAAAGGTTTTTTAGGCATAAATTATTAATTTTATATCTAAAAAATCTTTTTTATATTTTGAAAATTTTGAAAAAATTTATTTGTAAATTTTCTAAAATTTTTCTAAAAATGTTCTAAAAATGTATTAATATAAGTATATTTTTAATTGTATACCCTTAATATATGTTTTTTAGAATAAATTCATCGTATTTATACTTAAAAATATTGATTTTGTTTTATTTTTTGGTATAATAACAACTATTAACTAAAGACAATAGGGGATTTAGATTAAGATGCATTTAGATTACTTAAAAATTACAAATATTTTTAAGTATGTTTGATTTGGACAAATTTTTTATTCTAGCATAGTACTTTAATTTAATTTTTTATAACATCAGGTTTAAGTTCGTTAAACTGTTTTTATGTACTAAGGTGTTGAAGCAAAAGCTTAAAATGAAAAGGCAATGTAGAATAGATAAGAATAAGTTAATTTATTTATTGCCCATTTTAATTGAGATTTTCAAAAGAAAAGTTAACATTGATATAAATCTTTTATTTATTTAGAGGGGGAAATTAAATGGATTTTACCATAACCAAATACAAACACGAAAATACATCATGGAATAGGAAGAATATCTTAATTATTCTTGTGACATTCTTGCTTATGAGTCCTATTTTTTTGGGGGAATTTGGTGCTCGATATAGACAACAAGAGTCAGATGTTTTAGTTAAAAATGTAGTAGCGTCTTATGGAAATCAATCGCAAAGAAATTTTATAAATAGAGTTGGTCAAGCTGCTAGAAAAGATAGATCAGGAATTTTTCCATCCATCACTATTGCACAAGCAATACTTGAAAGTGGTTGGGGAAATAGTACACTTTCATCACAGCATAACAATTTATTTGGAATAAAGGCTGGCGGTTGGGACGGTAGGACTGTTAATATTCCAGCTCGTGAATATACTGGAAATGGTTGGATAGAAACTCCAAGTTATTTTAGAGCCTATAATAGCTTTGAAGAAAGTATCAGTGATCACTCAGCTTTTCTAAAACAGAATTCAAGATACACAATGGGAGGAGTATTTAGTTCAAGAAATTATGTTGAGCAAGCTTATGCAATACAAAATTCAGGGTATGCATCAGATCCTAATTATGCAAGTACTTTGATATCTATCATAGAGACTTATAATTTATATGAATTTGATGTATAATTATGATGGATTGCAAAATGAAGTATTAAAAGTAAATATTGATTTAATTTTAATTTTCTAGAGCTTATTAATATAAAAAATTATATTAAGTACTAATTCTCTTAAGCATCTAAAAATTCTCAAAATTAATAAAAACAAACACCTTATGCCTTGAAATGATTCATTTCAAGGCATTTAACTATTTTAATATTTTCTTTTTATTTTTATTCAATTCTCTTCTTTGTTTTGAAGGAAGATTTTTATATCTTTCAATTATATATTTTTTTGCTTTTTTTTCAAAATCATTAGATATTTCATCTAGCTTAACGTTAGAATATTTTAAATTTAAAGAAGTTTCAAGTATTCTATCTGCAACTTCAAAATTCTTTGTAAGAAATGGACCATGCATATAGGTGCAAATTGTATTTTTAAATATACATCCTTCTGTGCCGTCTATTCCATTATTTCCAAAGCCTTCAATCACTATCCCTAATGGAGATATATCATCACCATATAAATATGTTCTTCCAGAATGATTTTCAAATCCTATATATGTTTCATCATACTGTTTATTTTCTATTATGATATCACCAGTGAATCTGAGTTTACCACCATCAGTGTACAAAGGTAATATTTCAAGGCCGCTTAACTTTTCTTCAGAAGGAGTGGTATAATAATCTCCTAATAGCTGATAACCACCGCACACAGCTACAAAGCACTTTCCTGATTCTATATAATCTTTTATAAGATCTCTTTTATGTCCTTTTAAATCATCTGCGACTATTGACTGCTCATAGTCTTGACCGCCACCGAAGAAAATGATGTCATATTTCTCAATATCTAAATAATCGCCTATGGTATGATTTTGCACATCCACATCTATACCCCTTAAATTAGCCCTATATCTTAATATTTCGACATTTCCAATATCACCATAAGAGTTTAAAAGATCTGAATATAAATGACAGATTGATAAATCCAAAATATCACCTCCATAAATTTTTTATATAATTTTTAGAGTGAAGAAATTTTCTAATAGATAACATAGCTGTATAGGTACATAGTATATACACTTTTTTAGTTTTGCAATTTTTAATTGAGCTTAAAATATGATCATTTGTATCACAAATTTCAATATCTTCCTCTTTAAAGCCAACTATTTTAAGCCTGATTCCCATATCATAAAGCCTCTTACCACCTACAATTACATTTTTTACATTTAATGACTTTATTTTTTCAAATTTTGAATCCCATATCCAAGATATATCTTGACCATCAGCAATATTGTCATTTAAGAGTAAAACAAGGGTAAATTCATCTTTTTCAAGGCACAATGTCTCTATGACAGAATCACAACCTGCTGGATTTTTTATGAGGATGATCTTTACTATTTTATCTTCTATTGTAAAGGATTCTTGCCTTCCAAACTTTGAGACCTGTCTGTTAAATGTTTCTTTTATTGCAGCTTCGCTTAAATTAAGGGATTTTGCAACAGAATAGGCTGCAAGGGCATTATAAATATTATATATACCAGGTTGTATTAAACGATACTGCTTTCCTGAAATCATTATTTTAGATTCATCTGGTGTCATATATTCTATAAAATCCAATGAATAGTCAAGATCAGGTCTCCTATAGTTGCAGCTTGGACAGTAATAGTTTCCAAGATGATTATAGGTGACAAATTCATATTTATACTCTGCTTTACAAAACTTACAATATTTTAAATCCATATTTAAACTATTATTGTCTGGTTTATTGATTGGAAAGTTAAATCCGTAGTATAATTTTGGATTTACAACATCAAGATTTCCTAGTAAGGATTCATCTGCATTTAAAATTAATTTTGTAGTTGGGACTTTTTTTATACCATCGATTATGTAATTAAAAGTTGTATATATTTCCCCATATCTATCTAATTGATCTCTAAATAGGTTTGTTACTACTATATGAGATGGGATGATGGAGTCAACTACATTTCTTAAATAAGCTTCATCTGTTTCTATAATTGCATACTCAGCATTTTTTTTAAAAAATTTGTAATTCTCTAAAAAGCATGTGATTATGCCCGTTAACATATTAGCGCCTGACGAATTATTTATTGAATGTATGCTGCTATTTATAAGCATTTCATTTATCATAGCACTGGTTGTAGTTTTTCCGTTAGTTCCTGTTACTAATACTACATTATAATTTTTACTAAGATATTTTAGTATATTTGGATCGATCTTTAATGCTAATTTTCCAGGTAAGCTAGTGCCACTTTTGAAAAATGTTTTTAAAATAAATAGTGCAAATTTCGAAACTATAATACTAACAAAAATTCTAGGTTTTATGGAAAACACCTCATTTATTCCTTACTTTGTCTTCTATTTTATTATTATTACATTTTACCACTGATTTAATCAAATTAAAATGACTAACTTGTGATTTTTTGAGCATGTTTCTTGAAGGTATTTCATTTTAAATAGAAAATATGAGATACAATTACCTTTAATATGCAATATGTTGCTTGAAGGATAGTTATAAATCTGATATCCTAAAATAGTAATAATTGCTTGATTTTTGATATAGAAATAGCATAAGTATAAAATTTAAAATAACCATAAATTTATAACTATTATAAAATGGAAGGTGTTACATAATGTGGGCTTATCTTGTTAAATCTATTATAATTGCTATAATTGAAGGCATAACTGAATTTTTACCTGTTTCATCTACTGGGCATATGATCATTGCAGAAAATTTGCTATCTTTTCGAGGAGAATTTGAAAGGTTGTTTACAGTGGTCATTCAGCTTGGGGCTATTATGGCAATTGTAGTTTTGTATTTTAATAAGCTAATGGATAATTTTAGAGGGATTTTTAGAGGGGATAATAAGAAAATAGTTTTTTGGCTAAATTTAATATTTGCAACTATACCAGCTATGATAATTGGACTTTTATTTAGCGATATGGTAGATTTGCTTCTTGATAATGCTATGGGAGTTGCAGTAGCTCTTATAGTAGGAGGTATTCTTATAATATTTATCGAGAATAAATTTGCAAGGAGGAAAGATCTCATAAAAGATGTGAGTGATATAAAAATAAGACAATCCATCGGAATTGGTATATTCCAATGCCTTGCAATATGGCCAGGGATGTCAAGATCTGCATCTACCATAATGGGTGCATGGGTAATGGGAGTCTCAACACCAGCTGGTGCAGAATTTTCATTTTTCTTAGCAATACCTATCATGTTTGGTGCATCTTTAGTAAAAATAGTAAAATATGATGCTCCTTTTACAAACTCAAATTTGATAACACTTTGCATAGGGTTTATAGTTTCCTTTATCGTAGCAGTAATAGTTGTAGATAGATTTGTAACGTTTTTAAAGAAAAAACCTATGCGTATATTTGCAGTTTATAGGATATTACTTGGATTACTCGTCCTTGCTTTAGGATATTTTAAAATTATAAAATAAATATTGAGCATGCTTAATCTTAATGATTTAAGTCAGAAATTGAAGTTTATAAATATTTAAATTTTGGACATACTAATTATAAAATTAGTGTGCAACGAGGAAGATAAATGACAACAGATGAAAGAAATTATTTGATTGATAATTTAAAGGGTATTTTAATTATTTTAGTTGTACTTGGGCATGGTCTTGAGAATTTAAGAAAATCTATTGAGGTAGTGAAAATCATATATGTATTTATATATCTTTTTCACATGCCTATGTTTGTATTTATATCTGGCTACCTTTCAAAGAATATAGAAAAAGGTAGGAAAAATGCAGTAAAGAATTTGCTAATTCCTTATATATTTTTTAATGTTATATGGGGCATACTTCAACTTATCTCCTATTTTTTTGTAAAAGCTAAAACAGGGGATGTAAGAGCAAGTTTTTTCACCATTCTAACTCCTGGCTGGGGAATGTGGTATATTCTATCTATGTTTTGGTGGAGAATGTTTTTACCAGATGTCATAAAGATAAAAAGGATATTTATCTTTAGTATACTAATTGGGATACTTTGGAGATTTTTTAGTGATGTAACTATATTCATGTCATTGTCTAGAACTTTTGGATTTTTGACATTTTTTTTAGCAGGGTACTATACCAGTGCAGAGAGGATACAAAGCATAAGGAATTTTAAAAAGATACCAACACTTTTTATGTTGATAATTGGATTTACTATAGCTATCATATTTGTAAGACTAAATATACCAGCTGAATTTTTATGGGCAGATAGATCCTATGGAAATTTTAATTTAAGTATATCAAAATGCATTGTACTAGATATGTTCCGATATATAGTGGGTTTTATGTTTATATATGCTTTTGTAAATCTAACTCCTAAACATAAAACATTTTTATCTAAATTAGGGAAAAATACTATGTGCACATACCTTCTCCATACATATATGATTGGAACACTCATGGGATTTTCTTTCTTTATAAAAAATAATTATATAATGCTCGCCATAATGCTCAGTGGAGTTTTCATTGTTACTTTTCTTCTTTCAAGGGATAAGATTTCAAATCTATTTAGCAAATTCTTAGATGCTCTAAATGATAAAATTTTTGCAAAACATAATATTAAATAAGAAAAGATGTTGCAAAACTGATAAAATCAGCAAGCGACATCTTATTTAATTTTAATATTTCATAGTTTCCTTAACAACATTAAATATATTCACTTCATAATCATGCATTTCTTTTTCCATGAGCTTTAACTCATCTAATTTTGACTTAATATAGTCTTCATCTGCAATGCTCTCTAAATTGATCTTAACATTTAATTCTGCTCCATAATAGGATGAATGTAAAAATGCACATGCAGTACCTAAATCAGTTATAGCACCTTTTATAGTCTTTGTTATGTAAAAATTTAAAATTCTCATGGAATCTAATATGCATTTGCATGTCTCAAATGGAATATCTGCAGCATATTTTAAACCAGCTTGAATCTTCTCATCCCTTTTATCATCATCTTTTGGTATTTTAAAAGCTTCTGCTACAATATTATAAGCTTCGCAATCTAATTCAACTAATTCAATCAATCTATCAGATATCTTGATTAATTTCTCTAAATCATCATCATATATCTTCTTTGTATCATCGTCTAAATTTTCCTTATATATCTTCTTTGTCTTACTAAGTGCACTGACCATAATAGTAAGGGAAGAAGCAAGAGCTCCTCCAAGGGCAGATACGCTGCCTCCGCCTGGTGTTGGGTCTTTGCTCCTCACTCTTTCAATGTATTCATTTAAGGTTTTGTTCATAATGCCCCCCTATTGTAAATAGTATTCTATTATTTTACTTTCATTAAATCCATATAAGCCCATGCATTTTTCTAAATATCCTATGATCTCATTAAATGAAAGGTTTTGTTTTATTTCATCTGAAGTTATCTTGTGACCTGAACAATTAAAATAATATTCTAAGGATTCAGTTAAGCTATCTAAAGGAACGAGGCCTATTAATTCGCAAGAATTTACATCAAGACCAAACCTTTTAGCTTCAAATTTTACAGTTTGAAACACCCTATATATTGCAGTCTTTTTATAATTTGTTATATTCATTGTAACCTGACATATTCCTTTTTCTTCTACCTTGACGCCGCCAGCCTTTATAAACCTATATCCTCCTGATAGATTTCTTATATATTTTGAAATTGTATTTGCAATATGAGCTTCAGTAGTCTTTAAATCTATATTGTATGCGATTAAAGGATTTCTTGCACATATTGCAATAGCACCAAAGGTTTTATGAGGAGCATTTGGACCAAAATCAGGAAGCCATTTTGGATCTTTCATCTTTTGGCTAAGTCCTTCAAATTCACCTTTTCTCACGTTTGCAAGGTTTACTCTATCTTCTTTAGTTGCGCTCTCTTCATATAGGTATACAGGGATATTTAGATTTTCTCCAATCTCCCTTCCTATCTCTTTAGAAACTTGCACACATTCTTCCATTGTGACATCCTTTATAGGAATGATAGGAAGGACATCGAGAGCCCCCATCCTTAAGTGTTCTCCTTTATGATGATTTAAATCTATCTCTTTTTCTATAATCTCAACAAAAGGAAGCATAGCTTTTTTTATGGCATATAGATCCCCAATAAGTGTTACAACTGTGCGGTTATAACTTGCATCCTTTTCATAGTTTACAAGTTTAAAACCTTCTTTGTCTTTTAATATATTTATTATTCTTTCAATTTTTTCTATGTCTTTGCCTTCTGAAAAGTTTGGCACGCATTGTACAATTTTCATATTATCTTCTCTATTTTCCTTTCTACTTCTTATATTCATCTAATAGCATCGCCATTATAATGGTAGATTCAAATTTCCCATCTATCATGACATTTTCTTTTATAAAGCCTTCTTGTCTAAATCCCGTTGATTTGTATAAATTGAGAGCTCTCTCATTATATGATCTAACATTTAGCCATAATCTATGAGCATATAGCATATTAAAACATATGTGCTTTATTATTTCCATAGCTATCTTTCCATAGCCCATTTTTTTCTTAGAAATTACTATTCTTTTTAAGTATATATTTCTATAGATACTATCTATATCGCATAGTATGAAAAAGCCTATTATGTCTTTAGTCATAGGGTCTTCAATTATATAATGTTTTACGCTTTTGGTATTTAATTCGCTTAAATGTTTTTCATGGGATTCAGGATGGATAAATATTCTATTATCCTCATTTTTTTCTTCATCTAGTATATAAGGGATATCTTCTTTTGTTGCATATCTTACATTTAGGTTTTCATAGGTTAAAATAGTTTTATTATGATTTTTTAATGCACCATCTTCAACAACAATTTTTCCATTTTTTATAACATGTTTTATGTGATTTTTTCCCATTCTGTAGAAGAAATACTCTAAGCTTTCACAATTTAATAATACTATATCAGCTTTTTTACCTGCTTCAATAGTTCCAATTTCATTATTTCTATTTAAAGCATAGCTTGCATTTAAAGTTACAGCATTTAATATTTCAATTGGAGTCAACTTTAAAGCTATGGAAGCTAATTGCATGACCAATTGAAAGTTATTGTTTGGTGCACTTCCTGGATTAAAGTCGCTGCTTATCTCTATGGCAAGCCCTTCATCTATCATCTTCCTTGCCCTCGCAAAGGGTTTTGATAATGAAAAGGAAGTAAAAGGTAAGAGATTTGCAATGGTGTTTGTTTCCCTTAAAACTTTGATGCTCTCATCACTTGTAGCAAGTAAGTGATCTGCAGTGCTAAGTTTAAATATAGAAGAAAGCCTAGATGCTCCAATGTCGCATATTTCATCTGCATGTATTTTTAATTTAAATCCTAAAAGAGAAGCTGCTTTAAATAGCTTTCTTGCAGCATCTACATTAAACACACCTTCTTCACAGAATATGTCGCAAAACTCAGCTAAATTTTCATCTTTAACATATTTAAGCCACTCTATGCACTTATCTATATACTCATCCTCTTTATTTTTATATTCTTTTGGAGTTGCATGAGCTCCTAAATATGTGCTTACAATATCAACTGGATGATCTTCATTTAATCTTTTAGCTACCCTTAATTGCTTCAATTCATTTTCTAAATCAAGGCCATAGCCTGACTTTGCTTCTACTGTAGTAACCCCATTTAATAGCATCTCATTTAAATTATCATAAGCTATATTGTAAAGCTCATTAAATGAGGTTTCTTTTGTCTTTTTAACAGTGTTTAGTATTCCGCCGCCTGATTTTAATATATCCAAATAAGGAACTCCGTTTATCTTATCTATGAATTCATGTTCTCTAGAACCACCATGGACTAAATGAGTGTGACCATCTATAAAAGAAGGCATAGCTATATTGTTTTTAGCATTTATTAGTTTTACATCATCTAAGATATGAATTTTATAACCGTCACCTGTACCAACTTCTGATATCTTATCATCATCACAGATTATATAAGCATCATCTATAAAATCAATGGATTTTAAATCTATGCCTTTTTTAACCCCGTTATCTTTTACACCATAGAGCCTTTTTATATTGAATATTATAAGCTTTGAATTCATCATTTTAAAATTTCCTCTACTACTTTATCTATGATATTATCATCTGCAACATAAGGAATGGTTAAATGATCTGTACCTTTGTATAATTCATTGTATTTAATAGCTGTATCCATGGCATTTTTATTTCTTGCCCAAGATCTTCTCGCAACCCCTGACATGACATCCCATAACATAGCGTTTTTAAGTATTTCATCGACTCTATCTGAACCATCTAGGACCATTCCAAAGCCGCCATTTATAGACTTAGAAATACCCACTCCTCCTCCATTATGAAGAGCAATTAAACTCATGCCCCTTGCAGCATTACCAGCAAAGCAATGAGTGGCCATATCTGCCATTATATTTGATCCATCTTTTATATTTGAAGTTTCTCTAAATGGAGAATCTGTGCCAGATACATCATGATGATCTCTTCCCATCATAATTGGTCCAACTTCCCCTTTTCTAACCATATCGTTGAATTTTAGAGCTATATTCAACCTACCTAAAGCATCTTGATATAATATTCTAGCTTTGCTTCCAACTACAAGGGCATTTTTCTTTGCATCCCTTATCCAGTTATAATTATCTAAATCCTGATATCTTCTATTAGGATCTATGCATTCCATAGCAGCTTTATCAGTTTTATCTAAATCTTCTTGCTTGCAAGATAAGCAAACCCATCTAAATGGACCATATCCAAAATCAAATAATTCAGGTCCTAGAATATCCTCTACATAGCTAGGCCATATAAATCCTTCTCTATCATCTCTTCCGTTTTTGGAGATTTCTTTAACTCCTGAATCATAGATGGCTTTCATGAAAGAATTTCCATAATCAAAGAAGTAGGTACCTCTTTTAGTTAAAACCTTGATCAATTCAAAATGCTGTCTAAGAGTTATATCTACAAGTTTTTTAAACCTTTCCTTGTCATTTGCAAGGAGCTCTGTCCTTTCCTTAAAGGAAATGTTATGTGGGCAATAACCTCCTGTATAAGGTTCATGACAAGAAGTTTGGTCTGATAGAAGATCTATATATATGTTGTTATCTACAGCATATTGAAGAAGATCTACTATATTTCCATGAAATGCAATAGCTATAGGTTCTTCTTTATCTAAGAATTCCTTTGCTTTGTTAAATGCTGCCTCAGGAGTGATACAAAGTGCATTAACCCACCCTTGTTCATATCTTGTATTTATCCTTGAAATATCAACCTCTGCAATTATGGCTACTCCTTTTGCAATTTCACAAGCTTTTCCTTGAGCTCCAGACATTCCTCCAAGACCAGATGTTACAAAGAGCTTACCTCTTAAATCACCATTCTTAGGAACTCCTAAAAACAATCTTCCAGCATTTAAAACAGTGTTATATGTTCCATGGACTATGCCCTGAGGTCCTATATACATCCAGCCTCCTGCTGTCATTTGGCCATAATTTGCAACGCCAAGGCTTGCAGCTCTATTAAAGTTATCCAAATCATCAAACATTCCAACCATAAGGCCATTTGTTATTATAACCCTTGGAGACAATTCATGACTGTGGAATAATCCTACAGGATGACCTGATGCTATAACAAGAGTTTGATTTTTATCTAAGACTTCAAGATATTTTTTAATAAGCCTATATTGCATCCAATTTGCACATACTTGACCAGACTCACCATAGGTTACAAGTTCATAAGGATAAAGAGCTACATCAAAATCCAAGTTATTATCTATCATAAGTTGAAATGCTTTTGCTTCTAAACAATTTCCATTATACTCATCTACAGGCTTTGCATAAATAGCTCCTTCAGGTCTAAATCTGTAGCCATAAATCCTTCCATGATATATAAGTTCATATAAAAATTCCTTTGCAATTTCTTCATGGTATTCTTCCTCAACATATCGTAAGGCATTTTTAATAGCAAGTTTCATTTCATTCTTTGTAAGAGTCATGTTTCGCTTAGGTGCACGGCGAAATTTTACATCAAAGTTTATTTCATTGCACATATCTTCTTTTGTAAGTTTGATTGTCATAGCATCTTTAATAAAAGCATTAGTGATCATGTTATTCCTCCTTATAATAATTCTCCAACAGCTTTTTCACAGGCCGATAAGATGGAGTTATCAAGTATTAATTTTTCTGCTTTATTAATATCGTAATACATAATCCTATCTTTGTCATAATAATTTATGTTTTTTCTAACTATATCATATACTGCTTTAGTTCCATCACCTAATTTCGTATTTTCTCTTAAATCTATAGCTTGAGTTGCACATAATATTTCCATAGCTAGAACCTTTGTGGCATTATCTAATATTTCACTTGCCTTCCTTGCAGCTATTGTACCCATGGAAACATGGTCCTCTTGATTTGCGCTAGATGGTATAGAATCTACACTTGCAGGATGAGATAAGACTTTGTTTTCAGAAACAAGGCTTGCAGCTGAATATTGTACTATCATAAATCCTGAATTTACACCTCCTTCTTTTACTAAAAAAGCAGGAAGTCCATTATTTAAACTAGGATTTACAAGCCTTTCTATCCTCCTTTCGCTTATGTTTGCAATTTCAGAAAGGGCTATACCTAAAAAGTCAAAAGCAAGTGCCATTGGTTGACCATGGAAATTTCCTCCAGATATTACATCTTTATTGTCTACAAATATTAGAGGATTATCTGTGACAGAATTTATTTCAATCTCCACTTTCTCCTTTACATATTCAATGGCATCTTTACTCGCCCCATGAACTTGAGGAATGCATCTTAATGAGTAAGCATCTTGAATGCGAATTTCTCCTTGAGAAGTGATCATGTTGCTATTTTCAGTTATTTTTAAAATATTTTTTGCAGTTTTTATTTGACCTAAATGAGGCCTTGCATTGTGAAGTCTTTCGTCAAAAGCATCTTTTATACCATTTAGTGCTTCCATAGTGAGTGATGCTGCAATATCAGCAATCTTCATTAAATCAATAGCTCTTTTTAAAGTTAAGAGTCCTACAGCTGTCATAACTTGAGTACCATTTATTAAAGAAAGGCCCTCTTTTGATTCAAGATGAGTAAGAGGTTCTATAGAAGCTAATTTAAATGCTTCTAAGGAAGGCATTAACTTACCTTCATAATAACATTCCCCAAGCCCTATAAGAGGTAATACCATATGAGAGAGGGGAGCAAGATCTCCAGAAGCCCCTAATGAACCTTTTTGAGGAATATAAGGAGTTACATTTTTATTTAACATCTCTATAAGTAAATTTACAGTTTCGATTCTTGTACCTGAAAATCCCTTTGAAATGTTATTTATTCTAAGTAGCATCATAGCTCTGACAGTATCTATAGGAAAGGGGTCTCCAATACCACATGCATGTGATTTGATTAAGTTTTCTTGGAGCTGTTTTGTTTCATTTTTTGATATAGGAACATCAGAAAATTTCCCAAAACCTGTAGTTATTCCATAACGAACTATATTATTATCCACAAATTCATTTACAATGCTATTACTGTGATTTATTTTTTTCACTACATCTTCACTAAGAGATAGTTTAACATCATATTTTGTTATATTTATAACATCATCTATGCATAAATCCGCAGTACTTATCAATAATTGTTTTGTCATTTTATCACTCCTGTTTAAGGTATTTATAGTTTTTTGTTATACATTACTACATTTTAGACTATTTGGATTATATAATCAATTAGATTTAGAAAACGATTAAACAAATAGATATAGTTAAAATCTATAATCATATTTATTATCTTGAAAAATTTTTTTAGCATAATATTCATGAAACAGCTAACAATAAAAATAGATTTTAAAAAGCAATATTTAAAATTTTAAGATATTAAGTAAGATTTCCCCAATCAAAAAAGTTTTTAAAAATTTCAATTTAAAGCTAATTTTTGATAAAATAAATATATTTATATAAAAAAATTAACAAAAATTTAAAATTAATAGACATTTAAAGTCTAATATGATAAAATTGTGCTGAAATATCTTTACAAATTATTAAAATATGAGGTTTTTAATATACAAAGTTATAAAGCTAGATTTTATTTGATTTTTATAAAAAATGTATCTTAAATCATAAACATTAGCAAATAGGCAAAGTTCAATGATAAAATTACATTATTATTGTACAATCATGGTAATTTATTTTAATTAAAATTCTATTAAACTTAGAGATATTTTAATTTAAATTGATATATATAGATTTTGAAAGAATATATTTAGGGGGAAATTTTATGGTTCAAGAGATGGTTAGAGAAATATTGCTTGATTTTTTAAAAGTTGATGAAAAAAAGGTTAATTTAAATGCTCAGTTTTTACATGATTTTGGTTGTGACTCGTTAGATTCAATTGAATTAATAGTAGAACTTGAAGAATCATTTGGTGTTAAAATATCAGATGATGAAGCTTCAGAGCTTGTAACAGTTGGTGATGTAGTAAACTATATAGAACAAAAAATTAGTCAGTAATCCACACGGTTAAAGCTGTGGGCTTGTAAAAGTATGACTGACTGCCCTAAGTGTTTCGAGCACTACGTTAGAAGAGAATGTATAGTTCCATAGATGTATGCGTAAGTCGTGCGCGCTAAGGTATATGGTTAAACAGCCCTGAGGGATAGGGGTAGTGCTGTATGTAAAAACCTCTTCATAACATTGGGTAAAGGCATCTAACCGCTAAATAGCGGAGTTAGTGCGATATTCGTACTAAAAAACTGCTTCCTCCCATGCCTTAAGGCATGGGTCTCCGCAGTTTTAAATTTGATGAAATTATAGGCTGAAGCTGAAGGAGAACTTTATGGACAAAGCATTTATAAGTGAAATTATGAATATTTTTTCAAAATCAAATATAAATAAATTAAAGATAATTCATGATAATTTTCAAATAGAACTGGAAAAAGAGGCTTTAAAGAGTAGCTCTATAGAAAAGAATATTTTTGAAAATAAACAATCAGATGCGTTATCTTTATATGCAATACCTGAGGAAACACATAAAACTAAGAAAATAGAAAAGGATATTGAAATTATTAAATCTCCAATTGTTGGAACATATTATTCTTCACCAGATACTGGGTTAAAACCATTTGTTGAAGTAGGAACATCGGTTTCTAAAGGGCAAATTCTCTGTATCATTGAAGCTATGAAAGTTATGAATGAAATTAAAGCGCCTTGCAGTGGTGTAATTGATGAAATTTATGTGACAAATGGAGATATTGTAGAATATGATTCACCTATTATGTCAATACGTAAATAGAGGTTTTTATATATGATGAAAAAAATACTCATTGCAAATAGAGGAGAAATAGCATTAAGAATAATAAGGACTTGCAAAGAAATGGGAATTCAAACAGTAGCTGTTTATTCTACAGCAGATAAAGAATCTTTGCATGTCCAGCTTGCTGATCAAAAATATTGCATTGGTGGAAGTAGAAGCAATGAAAGCTATTTAAATATACAAAATATAATAAGTGCAGCTTTATTATCAGGATGCGATGCTATTCATCCTGGAGTAGGGTTTTTAGCGGAGAATTTTGAATTTGCAAAGCAAGTTCAAGAGCTTGGGTTGATATTTATTGGACCAGATCATAACATCATAGAGTGCATGGGAAATAAGTCAAAGGCTAGAGAAACTATGAAAAAAGCAGGAGTACCAATTGTACCAGGTTCTGACGGAATTATATGTGATGTTGAATCTGGAATTGAGATTGCTGAAGAGATAGGATATCCAATTATAATTAAAGCTTCCTCTGGCGGGGGAGGAAGGGGAATGCGAATTGTAAATTCAAAAGAAGTTTTTGAAGAAAATTTTTATGCTGCAAAAGCTGAAGCGTTGAACTGTTTTGGTGATGATTCTGTATACTTAGAAAAGCTTATTTTAAATCCTCGCCATATAGAATTTCAAATTTTAGGAGACAACTATGGGAATATATTACATCTTGGAGAAAGAGATTGCTCTATTCAAAGGAGAAGCCAAAAAGTAATTGAGGAAGCGCCATCTTCCATAAGTACTGAGCTTAGACGAGATATGGGAGAAGCTGCTATATTAGCAGCAAAAAATATAAACTATGTAAATGCAGGTACAGTAGAGTTTGTTTTAGATAGCAGTAATAATTTTTATTTTATAGAGATGAATACTAGAATACAAGTTGAGCACCCTGTAACAGAGCTTATAACTGGAATAGATCTTATAAGAGAGCAGATAAGGATTGCTTCAAATTTACAGCTTAAGGTTAAACAAGAAGATATACGATTTACTGGTCATGCCATTGAATGCAGGATAAATGCAGAGGATGTTTATAATGGATTTAAACCAAGTCCTGGAGTAGTAACAAGCCTTTTACTTCCTGGGGGATTTGGTGTTAGAATGGATACTGCTCTATATCAAGGTTATAAAATACCACCTTTTTATGATTCTATGATTGGCAAATTAATAGTACATGGAAATACAAGGCTTGAAGCTATAAGAAAGATGAGGCGGGCCCTTGAAGAGCTCATAATAGATGGAGTTGCTAACAATATAGAATTTCAATATCTTATAATGTATCATCCCTTATTTGTGAGAGGAAATTTCAATACTAGTTTTATAGATAAATTAATGAAAGAACTGGTGAAATAATTATGAATATATACGATAAGAGAAAAGAATGGCTTTATAATTTTATAGGCATGCGAAAAAAACTTATTATATCTACTAATAAAAATAAACTTCAATATAGTTATAGTCAGACATGTTCAGAATGCAAACATATATTGGTAAAGGCAGATCTTATAAATAATTTTTATAAATGCCCAAATTGTGATTACAATCTTAAAATGAGGGCAATCGATAGAATACAAATGTTGGTTGATAGTGATACATTTAAAGAGATGAATGGTAAGCTTAAAACTTCAAATCCAATAGATTTTCCAGGATATGAAGAGAAAATAAAAGAGCTTAGTGAAAAGCTAGATATGAATGAAGCAGTCATCACAGGGGAAGCTATGATTCAAAATAATAAATGTATTTTAGCAGTAATGGATAATCATTTTTTAATGGGAAGTATGGGTTCTATAGTTGGTGAAAAAATCACAAGAGCTATTGAAACTGCAACTAGAAGAGGACTTCCTATTGTGATAGTTTGTACCTCTGGAGGCGCTAGGATGCAAGAAGGCATAGTATCTTTAATGCAGATGTCAAAAACAAGTGCAGCATTAGCTCGTCATAATAATGCAAATTTGCTTTATATATCAGTGTTAACCAATCCTACAACTGGTGGTGTTACTGCAAGTTTTGCAATGCTTGGAGATATAATATTAGCAGAACCCAATGCTTTAATAGGATTTGCAGGACCACGTGTGATTGAACAAACTATAAAACAAAAATTACCAGAAGATTTTCAAAGCTCTGAGTTTTTATTAGATTCAGGTTTTATAGATATGATCGTTGATAGGAAAGATTTAAGAGAAATATTAGGGAAACTTTTGCTTATGCATAAAAGTAAAGGGGTGTAATTTAATGGATATTAAAGAGGCTGAAAAAAAAATCAATAATTTAGAACTAAAATATCTTAAATTGATAACTGAAAATGATGATAATATAGAATCTCAAGATGAAAAAAAACAATTAAATGATGAACTGGATGAACTAAGAAGCTCAACTTTTTCTAACCTTACTCCATGGGATAAGGTATATCTTGCAAGAAGGCCTGAAAGGCCAAATGCCATTTATTACATAAATAATCTATTTGAGGATTTTATAGAGTTGCATGGTGATAGATTACATAAAGATGATCAGGCAATTATAGGGGGTATTGCTTTTTTTAAAAAAAGACCTGTAACTGTAATTGCTCAAATAAAAGGAAAAACCATTGAAGAAAATCTTAAACATAATTTTGGTATGCCAAATCCTGAAGGATACAGAAAATCTTTAAGACTTATGAAGCAAGCTGAAAAGTTTAAACGACCTATAATAACTTTTATCGATACACCTGGAGCATTTCCTGGAATAGAAGCAGAAGCAAATGGACAGGGTGAAGCTATTGCTAGAAATTTATTTGAAATGATACAAATCTCTGTACCTATAATAGCTATAATTATTGGTGAAGCAGGAAGTGGTGGTGCTCTTGCTTTGTGTGTTGCAGATAGAATTTGGATGTTTGAAAATTCTATCTTTTCAATTTTATCTCCTGAGGGTTTTGCCTCTATACTTTGGAAGGACGCTACAAGGGCTAAAGAAGCTTCTGAGATCATGAAGCTCACTGCAAATGATCTTTTAGATTTAAAAATTTTAGATAAAATGTTAAAAGAGCCATTAGGCGGAATACATAAATTCCCTTATTTGGTGGTTGAGCAATTAGAAACATTAATAAGTGAGGCATTAGATGAATTTTCTATTTTAAGTTCTAAGGATTTATTAGAAAGAAGATATAATAAGTTTAGAAATATTGGGAAGGTTTAACTAAAGTTTGTTTTTTATCTTCTTATTATGCAAAATATATTACACATCAGGTTATAAATGTTGATGATGGGATGTGATATAAGGGGGTTAATATTGAGAAATAAAATAATATTTTTAGATGAAGTTGATTCTACAAATGATTATGCAAAATTAAATTTAGAAAATATTGAACATGGTACGGTAATAAATGCAAACATTCAAAAATCAGGAAGAGGTCAATTTGGAAGATCATGGCTTAGTTCAGAGAGAGATCTAAAGATATCAATGGTAATAAAAGAAAATATAAATGCAAAAAATATTCATCACCTTTCAATTATTCCTGCTGCTGCCATGATAAGGTTATTAGGTGATTTCAATATATATAGTAAAATTAAATGGCCAAATGATGTGATGGTAAATGAAAGAAAGATAGCAGGTATACTTGTTGAAACAAGCTTTATGGGAAATAATATAAATGGGGTAATAGTTGGAGTAGGGTTGAACATATGCAATGATGAAAAAATGGATATAAAAGATATATACATAAGTATGGAAGATTTAATATATAAAATTCCAGATAAAACATCTTTAATACAAGGATTTATATCATATTTAAATTATTACTATGGTAGGATAGATGAAGTTGTTAGCATATGCAATAGGCATTCATATTTATTCAATAAAGAAGTTAAATATAAAGATAAATTGGTTAAGGTTAAAAATTTAGATGGTAAAGGAAATCTTTATTTAGAATATAATTCTACTAGTTTTTCAGTTGATGTTCGAAAATTTTCTATTCAAAATTTATATAAAATTGTATAGATAGAAGCTATACAGCCTCTATCTAAGTTTTTTAGTTATTTTTGGTTTTTGACCAGTTTCAACAAGTTCTTTGTCAGTGTTATGATTATAAATATTCATAACTTTTACTAATGTACTGTCTTTTTTACCTTTTTTGCCTTTTAATCCTGTAAGATATATAAGATTTCCTTTATTTACTTTTAAAAATTCAGGTGCCTTAAAAAACCTACCTTTTTTATAAATGGATTTTAAAGGTGCTCTACTACCCTCTGGTTTCATTATTATCTCTACATGAAGTTTATAATATAACCAAAGTATTCTCTTTGTGGTAATCTGTATAGAAATAACTTGGCCTCTTATATACACTAGCCTATCTCCATATTTCTTAAGAAAATTATCTGTATATGATTTCATCAATTTATCTTTAAAACCCATTATTTGTTAACTCCTTTATGTTTTATGATATAATTTCTAAAACATTATATCATATTGATACTAAATTTAAAATAAAAATACAAATAATGCTTTTACTCTTTGTTAAAGCTCATCTCTATGTTTAAACTAGTTAGTGGAGATAAATTTATTGATGTAGGCAATTTTATATCAAGTAACACTAAGTCTTTTATGTCAGCTGAGCTATCAAATGTTATATTTGCTCTTTTTAAAATACCCTTTTCTTTTGATATAAGTATATCTCCTTTTGAAACATGATTTATATTCGCTTCACCTCTTATACCTGGAAAGAAAATTTTACTTGCATTACTTTTGATATTTTTAGAATTTTCTAAAGTTAAAACGTAATAATAATCATTTATATTAACACAATCATAGATACAACTTGAAGATATTGGAATAGCATTGTTGATTGAAAATACATACTCCCATTTTTTATTTTTAGTTATTTCTTTAGAACCTGTATATGTTATTTTTTCAAAGAGCATGGCTAATGATTTTGCACTAAAATATTTATTTATTTCATTTAATGCATCTTTATTAATAGAATATTTTTCATCTATCTTCCACTCATCTATTTTTAAAACTTTGCCATAAGGATCAATTTTTAGAATGAAGAATTTATCTTTTAATTCAGAAGCAAATTGTCTTAATATATCAAATGGTCCATTTATTTCTTTTATATTTACATTTTTGATTTCACTTTCTATTGGACAATCACCAAATGTAACTTTTATTTCATGTCCAGAATTTGTAGAGTCTAAAACATGCATCTTAAAATTTATATTAATTGTTTGGAAAAAATTAATTTTTTGCCAAAATACAACATCAGCTATGTTGTTTTTAATATTTATATTTCCAGTGAGGAGCTCATCTTTCTTTAGTTTTACTTTTGTATCTTTTAATTCTTCTGAAGTTATATTGGTAGTATTTGTAGTATCATTTATCTCATATTGCTCTTGCTTATTGCAAGAATATGTAAAAAAAATAAAAATGCATAATAAAAAAATTAAGATCTTTTTCATAGTAATCAAACTCCCATTTCTATATTCTAGAATGATTATTTACATTATTTTTAATATATAATCATTTATTAAATTAAAGTATCTATTAATATTGTGATAAAATTAATAAGAATAATTATATTAAAGGGGTATGTTAATGTATAAATGCGTAATATTTGATGTAGATGGTACACTTATAGATACAAAAGAAGCTTGTTATAAGAGTTTTTATGATTTTATAATAAATGAAAAACTCACGATGCCAAATGATGAAGTGATAAATAGTTTTTTTGGTCTTAGAACGAAAACTTGTTTTAATATGTTAGGGTTAGATGGAGATTGTGCTTTGGAATCATCAAAATGGGAACAAATATATCAAAGCTATTCATATTTATCAAAGCTTTATGATAATGCTTTTGATGTTATAAAAATATTAAAAGGAAAGAATATACAGCTTGGTATAGTTACATCTAGAAATTATGAAGAATTATATAATGATGACAGTTTTAAATTAATATCAAAATACTTTGATCATATAGTTGTATGTAATGACACTATATTGCATAAGCCGCATCCTGATCCTCTATTAAAATTTCTTGAAAAGAGCGGAAATAATTCAAAAGATTGTATATTTATTGGGGATACTATATATGATTTTTTAAGCGCAAAAGCTGCTAAAATAGATTTTGCACTTGCATGTTGGGGAACAACTTTAAAGGATGAATTAAGTATTAAAAAACTTTTTAAATTTGAAGATATATTAAGCTTTATTTAGAAATAAACATGTATTGGACCAGTAGAAGATGAGAATAGTTTCTCATCTTAATAAATAGTTAAAATTACTATAAATGATGATTTGAATTAACTTGTATTTATTTTATATATGAAGTATAATAAAGATATCAAATTGAGGGGGTGGTAATCATTAATGCTTTTATAATGCTCTGGTTAATCATTGCCGTTATTGCAGTAGTTATTGATATTATGACATCAAATATATTGTATGTTTTGTTTTCTGTAGGTGCTATTTTTGCTTTAATAGTTGCACTTTTTAATGTTAATTTTTTAACACAATTTTCTGTTTTTGGAGTAGTGTCTATAATTTTAATGACATTTATTTATCCTATTATTAAGAGAACCTTAAAAGAGAAAATACCAAAAACCAAAACAATGGAAGAAAGCTATATTGGAGATTGTTTTACAATAAATGAAGATATTTTAGATAGCAATTTGATAAAATTTAAAGGAATATACTGGACAATGGTTTCAAAAGATAAAATATATACAGGTGATGAAGTTAAAGTAGTTGGAATAGAAGGAAATAAACTGATAATTGAAAAGTTGAAAAATAATAAAATAGGGCAATTTATTTAAAATTAAGGGGGACGATTATGGGTACAATTGGTATAATTATTTTATCTACTATAGTGCTTATTGTTTTAATTGTTGTGATAAGTTGTATTAAAATTGTAAATACTGGTTATGTTTATATCAGAGAGAGACTTGGACAATTTAAAGATATTCTTGAACCTGGATGGCACTTTATGGTTCCATTTATTGATAATATAAGAGCTAAAATTTCTACAAAGCAACAAATATTTGATATAGAACCTCAATCTGTTATTACAAAAGATAATGTAAAAATATCTGTTGATAATGTTATATTTTATAAAGTTTTGAACTCTAAGGATGCAGTGTATAATATAGAAAGTTTTAGAGAAGGTATAAGATATTCCACAATAACAAATATGAGAAATATAATAGGTAACATGAGTTTAGATGAAGTTTTGTCAGGAAGAGATAAGATAAATAATGAGCTTTTAAAAGTTGTAGATGAACTTACTGATGCTTATGGTATTAAGATACTTTCAGTAGAAATCAAAAATATAATGCCTCCTGCAGAAATTCAGCAAGCTATGGAAAAGCAAATGAAAGCAGAAAGAGATAAAAGGGCTGCAATACTTCAAGCAGAGGGTTTAAGAGAGAGTGAAATTGCAAAAGCTGAAGGGGAAAAACGATCTAAAATACTTCAAGCAGAAGCAAATAAAGAGGCTAATATAAGAGTAGCTGAAGGATTAAGGGAATCTCAATTACTTGAAGCAGAAGGACAGGCTAGTGCTATTAGAGAAGTAGCAGATGCAGAAGCAGAAGCTATTAAAAAAGTAAATGCAGCTATATTAGAATCAGGAACTAATGAAACCATAATTGCAATTAAGCAAATAGAGGCATTAAAAGAAATGGCAAAGAATCCTGCAAATAAATTAATATTACCTAATGAAACCATATCTTCTCTTGGAAATATAGCTGCCATAGTTGAAACATTAAATTTAAATAAAAAGTAATTAATATGGTGAGAGCTTTACTCTCACCAAAATTTTTAAATTTAAGAATATTTAAATTAAAGGATGGAAATCATGTTAAAAAAAATAGTTATGATTGTAATTATCTGTGCATGTCTTTTTTGTTTCATTTCATGTATACCAGGCGATGGAACATATATAGAAAAACCTGCAGGTTTTTTTTCAGGCGTTTGGCATGGATGGATAGCCCCTCTCTCATTAGTATTAGGTTTGTTAGATGAGAAAATTCGTGTATATGAAAAAATAAATACTGGCTGGGCGTATGATTTTGGATTTTATATGGCTATTATAAGTGGTTTTGGTGGATTGTCCTTATTTAGAAAAAAGAATAGGAACAATAACTAATTATTAATAATAAATATTAATTAGTTATAATTATAATATATTTACAAAGTTTTGAAAATGATTTAATATATGTATATAAAGATTAGACAATAATAGCTAAGTAAAAGGGATTTATCCATACTCTCTTCAGGAATAATATACTAAATTTAGCTGGTCATATTCCTTTTTTAAAGGAATTTAAAATAGAAAACCACAAAAATCAGAAGATATTAATTACCTAAATAGATAATTAATATTTAAAAATAAGTTTAAAAGTTATAATTTTTATTAGAAATATTAATAGTTTTCTATTAATTATTGTAACTACATTCTACAAGGAGGTATAAATATGAATTTAAAAGGATCAAAAACTTCAGAAAATTTATTGAAGTCATTTGCTGGAGAAAGTCAAGCAAGGGGAAGGTATACAATGTATTCTTCTATAGCTAAAAAGGAGGGATATGTCCAAATAGCAAACATATTTGCTGAAACTGCTGAAAATGAATTTGAGCATTCAAAAGTATTTTACAATCATCTTATCAATAATGGTGTAAATGGTGAAAAAATAATGATTGAAGCTGATTATCCAGTTGCTAAAGGTACAACACTTGAAAATTTAAAAAGTGCAGCAGCTGGAGAAAATGAAGAATGGAGTGAAGCCTACCCTTCATTTGCAGATATTGCAGATCAAGAAGGATTTAAGGTTATAGCAAAAAGTTTTAGAGAAATAGCTGAAGTTGAAAAAAGACATGAAGCAAGATATAACAAACTTGTACAAAATTTAGAAAATGACAAAGTATTTAAAAGAGATGAACCAGTTCTTTGGAAATGCAATAACTGTGGATATGTTTTTGAAGGGAAAGAACCACCTCTAAAATGTCCAGCTTGTTTGCATGATAAGGCATATTTTGAGACATTTATAGAAACTTATTAATGGTCAATTGTAAAAGTAAAATCCATTAGTATGTTAATGAAAGGGAAAGCTTGTAATTAAAGTAGCAAACTTTCCCTTACTTGTTATAATTGTTTTTCTAATTGATTGAATAGACTTTTCTCATAGCCACTTCTTGTAGTTTGCAAATATTTTTTTATGATGAACACTGAGTAGTAATCAATTATATTAAATAATAAAAAAATTTAAAAAAATTGCTTGACATATATAATAAGTGTATGTTACTATAATCTAGCGCTCGATGGAGCGAAGATCCTTGAAAATTGAACAGAGTAAGGAAAAAGAACAAAACCAGGAAAAGTAAGAGCAAA
>JAVBPQ010000172.1:0-8752 GCA_031549525.1 Clostridiaceae bacterium
ACTTGACTTTGAATCTGCAGATTTTATTTCAGCTTCTGCTAATTCAATGGTTTTTTTATGGCTTTCTAAGAGATTTATAAAATCTAGCTTACTAATCCCATTTAATGCTTCAATAAATAATCTTAACTCCTTATAATAAGCATCTTCAGTGGACATTTGTGCTTCAAACATTTTACCACCTACAGGATGAACAGTTAGCTTTCCATTTTCATAATTTAATGCTCCCTTTTCAAAATTGATTCTGTAGAGCATTTTAAATCCATAACCATCTCCGTTAATCGTCCAGTCATCCTGAGCATTTATAACCTTACCATCTTCATAAAGATAATTTGTAGAAATGATATCATAACCATTTCCTTTATTGATAACTTTTGCAGAAGTGGTTACAGCATAAGGCATTCCAAATAACCAATGTATAGCATCCACATCATGCACATGTTGATCTAATAAACAACCACCGGATTTTTCTTTTGTCAAAAGCCAATTTTCAAAGGACCAAATAGGAGTTTGACCTCCACGGAAAAAATATCCAGAGACAACTTCTCCATAGGTCTTTTTTTCTATGCACTCTTTAGCATACTCATATACGTTCCAGTAACGAAGAGTATGGCCTATCATGCAAATTTTTCCAGTACCTCTGGATGCATCTATCATATCTTGACAAGCTTTACTGCTAATAGCCATAGGTTTTTCACAAAATACATGCACACCATTTTCCATAGCTTCAATTGCCATTTTTGCGTGAAGATAAGTAGGCAAGCAAAGATCAACATAGTCCAGATCTTCTTTTTTTATCATTTCAACCATGTCGTTATAAAGTGTATAAGGTGATAAATCTAAATTTAAGGATCCAGAATCAAGGTTACCAGCTGTTCCGCTTCCAGAGAATTTTTTTTCATCTATATCAGCAATAGCGACAAGTTTCACTCCTGCTTTATTTTCCATAAGCTTTATATAGTTATTGAAGTGACTAGTTCCCATAAAACCTAAGCCAACAAGACCTGCTTTTAACATTTTAATTTCCTCCACATTCAAAGTTTATACTTTTATACTAAACTGTCATAGTTTTATGTTATTTAGAAAAAAAGACGGTAAATTTATAAAAAAAGACGGTAAATAATGAATAATCTTTTCAAATATACTTGTATATTGCATAATTAATGATGGAATATTAATTAAATAAAAATAAAATCAACATAAAAACTTAATCTCTATAAATATTACATAGATAAGGTTATTCTTTACTTTTAAGATAATAATTAAACATAAAGATATTTAGGACGGAGATGTTTGTGACATGTTAGAAAAAGCCATAAACATAAAGAGAATTAATTCCATATTTTATAGAGAATTTTCAAATAAATATATCTTCAAGGGTGAACGTCATAATTTTTGGGAACTTTTATATGTAGATAAAGGTCAGATCGATATTGTAGCAGGAGATAAAGGCTATAGATTAAACCAAGGAGATATGATTTTTCATAAACCTAATGAGTTTCATGCTATATATGCAACGTGCGATATAGCTCCAAATGCTATTGTAGTAAGCTTTGAAACAGATTCAGAAAGCATGACTTTTTTTGAAAATAAAATCATTCATATTTCTGATGATGACAAATTATTAATTGGTAAATTAATTATTGAAGCTAAACAGTTTTATAAGGACTTAGGATTACTTTATAAGCTTCCAGCAGATTACAAAGAGACCACTTTTGGTTCAATGCAGCTTATGTACGCTTCCTTAGAATTTTTACTCATTCATATTTATCGTCAAAACATGCAGGATGTAAATAAAATTCGTTCTTCGTTTTTTGTAAAAGAAAAGATTGAGATGGATTTAGTAAAAGCAATTATCGAATATATGGAAAAAAACTTATATAAAAAAATTCATTTTGAAGATATATATAAGGTTTTTTATATAAGCAAAACTCAGCTAAAAGTATTATTTAAACGAGAGACAGGGGTAAGTGTAATGTGGTATTTTAACCAACTAAAAATGGAAGAAGCCAAAAAGCTTATCAGAGAAGGAAATCAAAATTTTACTCAAATAAGCAATACTTTAGGCTTTGATTCAGTTCATTATTTTTCAACATCTTTTAAAAAATATTTTAATATGACTCCCACAGAGTATCTAACTTCAGTAAAGTTAATTTCTGATACCTAATTAACCAAAGTAGCATATAAAAAATTTTAACTTAAGGAGATAAATTTATGGAAAAAGTCAATATGGGTGTAATAGGACTTGGTAATAGAGGAAGCAAGTTTGGAAAAAATATAATAATGAATAGCCCAAATGCTAATTTAGTAGCTGTTTGCGATACAGATAAAAAGAGGTTTGACTTTTTTAATGGGTGTGATATGGCATTTTATGATAATTATGATGATTTTTTTAATCATAGCAATCTTGATGCTGTAATGATTGCAACTCCTGATAATACGCATTTAGATATTGCAAAAAAAGCAGTCAAAGCAAAGAAACATATAATATGTGAAAAACCTTTAGAGATTAATATAGATAGGTTAATTGAATTTAGAGAAGTTTTAAAAGGATATGATAAAGTATTTCAAGTAGGATATGTCCTTAGGTATGCACCACTATACAAAAAAGTTAAGGCTTTAATTGAAAGTGATGTCATAGGAGATATAATAATTGGAAATGCTATTGATAATATCGGATATGGAGGATATGCTTTTTTTCATGATTGGCATAGAAAGAGAGAAAATATACAAAGTATATTGATACAAAAAGCATCCCATTCTATTGATATACTAAACTGGATAATAAACGAGATACCAACTAATATTGTAGCATTTGGTGGTTTAAATGTATTTGGAGAAAATGGTCTTGGAAAGACATTTAACGATATAGTAACTAATGAAACAAGATGTAAATCCTGTAAACATCAATATACTTGTGTTGAAAGCTTAGTAAACCGCAAAAGTATAAAAAAAATTAACTGGAATGATGAATGGCCTGATTATTGTGTATATGCCCCTGAAATTGATATAGATGATAATCAAACAGTGATGATTCAATATAAAAATAAAAGCAGAGTAAATTATATTCTTTGTGAGTTTGCTCCTGATTATAAAAGACAATATGAATTTATAGGCACAAAAGGCAAGCTTATTTTTGATGATAATAGCAATACTATTACTGTTACTTACAGGGAAAATAATAATGTAGATAAATATTTAATAGATTCAGATAATGCCATTCATTCAGGAGGCGATATGGGTTTATTCCAGGATTTTATAAACGCCTGCTCAGCAGGAACAATCCCAATTGCAAATTTTGAAAGTGCATTTATTTCTTCTATAACATGTTTAAAAGCACAAGAATCCATTGACAAGAAACAAATAATAGATATTGAAATTTAATTCTTTTTGGAGGTTATTCATTTGAACAAAAAGCATTATGAAGTAATTGAAAATATTTTAAAACAAGATAAAATTGGAAAACCAAAAATGATAAGAATTTATAAATCGTTAGCAATAAGAGGAGTATCAAAAAAGGAAGCTATTAGTTTTATTTTATATGAGGATATTAAATTCATCTTAGATACTCTTCTTGATGTAGAAAATATCTATGCAAAGACAGTTGATTTTTATAATACAATTATAATTTTAAAGCATAAAAATAAATCTCTTAGCCATATTTCACTTCATCTTTATGATGAAAAAGTAAAAGAAACATTTAGATTAGAGATCGCAGGTACAAAGGGTCTTACAGAGTTTGACAGCGATAAATCAAGTCCTATTTTTTATAATTTTAAACAAGATACTAAAATAAAGGATTTTAATACAGATTTTCATGAAGAAGAGCAATATATGAAAAAATCAAATAGAATAGATGTTTTAGAAATCATCAAAAAGATCCAATCTTTGGAGGTTACAAAATGAACTTTGCAATATTAGGTTGTGCTCATATGCACATTCAAAGCTATTTAGGTGCTTTAAAGGAATTAAAAATAAATATAGCTGGAGTATATGATAAAAACAAAGATCTATTATTAGAATTTTGCAAAAAAAATGATTTAAAACCTTATGAAGATATAGATGAACTTTTAAATTGCAATATAGATGCTGTTATCATTTGTTCAGAAAACAATTTACACAAGGCATATACTATAAAGGCTTGCGAAAAAAAATGCCATGTATTAGTAGAGAAACCTATTGCAACTACTATAGATGATGCAAATGAGATGATAGAGTGCTGTAAAAATAATAACGTTAAGTTAATGGTTTGTTTTCCTGTAAGATTTAGCACTCCTATTGTCCAATTAAAAAAAGCAATAAATGAAATAGGAGATATTCGCTCAATTGTGGCAACAAATCATGGCTCTATGCCTGGCAGTTGGTTTATCCATAAAGAATTGTCCGGCGGAGGGTCTGTCATGGATCACACTGTACATGTAGCAGATATCATTCACTGGATTTTAAATTCAAAAGTTAAAAGTGTAAATGCAGTTATGGATACATTATTTCATGATATAGATATTGAAGATAGCGGACTTTTATTAATAGAGTTTGAAAACGGTGTTATAGCTAGTATTGATACATCTTGGAACAGACCAAAATCCTTCCCTTGCTGGGGAGATTTAGCTATGGACTTTCATGGCACTAAGGGCTCTATTAGAGTAGATGCATTTTTAGAAAGAGGAAATATGTATCGAGATGAAGCAAATAAATCTCTTTATTATGATTTTGGAAATGATATGGATTTTGAATTAGTAAAGGAATTTATTAATGCGATAAAAGAAGATAGACCTCCAAAAATTACAGGGGAAGATGGTCTATATGCTCTTGAAATTGCGTTAATGGCTTATGATTTTGCAAAAAATTAAAATTAAGGTAGGTTAAAAATGGAAAAATCAATCAATGCATGGTGCTTTTCCAAAGGAAAATCTCTTGAAGATATGTGCATATTAGCAAAAAAAAGTGGTTTTAAATTCATAGAACTTAATATGAGTGAAAAAATTCCTAATGACAATATTGTGAAAGATCTGGGGTTAGTAGAAGGTCAATATTTAACTTTAGATATGGATGAAGAGGATTTCAAAAAAATATTCCATATAGTAAAAAGTTATAATTTAACTATTTCTGGTATATCTACCTCTCTTCTTTGGAACAATTCACTTACTGATAACGATGAAAATATACGAGAACGTGGCAAATATATAGTTAAAAAGATGATTAAAGCAGCAAGTTTCTTAGAATGCGATTCTATTCTGCTTGTTCCTGGACTCGTTACAAAGGATGTTTCCTACGATTTAGCTTATAAACGTGCTAAGGATGCTCTTCTTTACTTAAAAAAATTTGCAGAAGATGCCAAAGTTAATATTGGAATTGAAAATGTATGGAACAAATTTTTATTAAGCCCTCTTGAATTAAGAGATTTTGTTGATTCAATTGGCAGTGAATATGTTAAGGTTTATTTTGACGCTGGTAACGTTTTGCAATTTGGTTTTCCTGAACAGTGGATTTATATTTTAGGCAATAGAATTTGCCGAGTACATGTTAAGGATTTTGATAAATCTATTGGAAATATCCACGGTTTTAAAAACTTATTGCAAGGCGATATGGATTTTTCAGCTCTTATGAAATCTCTTAAAGATGTTTCTTATGATGGTTTCATCACTGCTGAGCTTTCACCATATAATACAAATCCAGATCAATTAATCTATGATACATCGAAGGCATTAGATTATATTTTAAATTTATAATAAACATAAGGGAGAATAATCATGAAAAAATGGAAAGCTTTATTATCAATTTTTACTCTAAGTATGACTTTGTTTACAGGATGTTCAAATGGAACATCAGGTAATTCTCAAACATCAACGAGTGCTGTAACAACTGGTGATTTAAATAATGAAAATACAACAGGGCAAGCATCAAGCGGAGAGAAGACAACTATTACTTATGCACTTTGGGATAAGGAGCAAGCACCTGTAATGCAGCAATTGGCTGATAAATTTGAAAAAGATAATCCAAATATCCACATAGAAATTCAATTAACTGCATGGAAGGATTACTGGACAAAACTTGAAACAACTGTAACTGCAAATAATGGACCTGATGTATTCTGGTTAAATATACCAAGAGCTACTGATTATATAGAAAATGAAATAATACTTCCTGTAGACGATTTAAATATTGATAAATCAAAATTCCCAGAAACTCACGTAGAAGCATATACAAGAGATGGAAAATTATATGGAGTGCCAAGAGATTTTGATACAGTTTGCATGTTTTATAATAAGACATTATTTGAAGAAGCTAACGTGCCACTTCCTACAGATCAATGGACATGGGATGATATGAAAGATGCAGCATCAAAAATCACCAATAAAGATAAAGGCATTTATGGAGTCCTAGCTGCTGCTGAATGGCAAGGCGGATACTATGAAGCAATTTATCAAAATGGCTCATCACCATTTACGGAAGATGGTAAATCTAATTTCTCCGATCCAGCAGTTATTGAAGCAGTTAATTTTTGGTATAATCTTGTAAAAGAAGGGTATTCACCAAATGCTGCAGAGCTTGTAAATACACCAATGAAGGATTTATTATTGTCAGGAAGAGTAGCAATGGTTCCAGATGGATCATGGAATGTACCAGTATATTTTAACGATGAATATGGTAAAGCAAATTTAGATGTTGCAGTTTTACCTAAAGGTAAAGTAAACGGAACAACATCCAATTCTTTATCAAACGTTATTTATTCAAAAGGTAAGCATGTAGAGGAAGCTAAAAAGTGGGTTGAGTTTTTAGCATCAGAGGAATCAAATCAAGCAATTGCAGAGTCTGGGGTTGTAATTCCATCATTAGCTGGAACTCAAGATGCATGGGTTAATAAATATCCTGATAAAAATGTTAAGGCTTTTATAGATTCCGTAAAATTTGCAACTCACTTGCCAAATATAGCTAATTTTTCTGCAGCTCAAAGCGTTGAATATGATTATTTAGTACCAGTTTGGAATGGAGAAGGAACTGTTGAAGATGCATGTAAAACAATTTTTGAAAAGCAAAATGAAGTTTTTAAATAGATGCTTTAAAAATCTTCATGAGGAGGTAGATATCATTGATTAAAGAAAATAGAAAATACAAAAGAGAAGATATAATATATGGATATCTATTTATTCTTCCTTTGTTAATTGGAATGATTATTTTCTATATATATCCCATTTTTAGAACCATCTATTATAGCTTTACTAAATGGGGTATGTTTGGTGGAACCACATTTATTGGGCTTGATAATTATAAAAATTTATTTAAAGACCCAGAATTATATGGAGCCTTAAAGAATACTTTCGTATATACATTATTTATGGTACCTTTATCAATGATTTTCTCTATTCTTTTTGCTTCACTTTTAAATCAAAAGATTAAACTTAAAGGTTTTTTTAGAACAATTTATTTCTTGCCTGCTGTAACCATGGTTACAGCTTCGGCAATGATATTTAAATGGATTTTCAATGGAGACTATGGGATTTTTAATTCCCTAATTGGAGTATTTGGATTTGAAAAAGTAAATTGGATTAGTGACGGTAGATATGCTATGGCAGTTATTGTAGTATTAGGAGTGTGGCTTTCTCTTGGCCGCAATATTATATTGTATCTAGCCGGTCTGCAAGGCATACCTTCTTCATACTATGAAGCAGCTCAATTAGATGGCGCTTCTCCTCTTCAGACATTCTTTTCCATAACCATCCCCTTATTAACTCCTACTATGTTTTTCCAATTGACAACAGGTATAATTGGAGCTTTGCAATTATATGATGTTATTTTCGTCATATTTACTCCAACAAACCCTGCATTAAAAAGTGTGACTTCAATGGCATATTTATTCTATCGACAAGGCTTTACTATGAATAATAAAGGATATGCTGCTACAATTGCAGTTGTATTATTGATGTGTACACTCATAGTAACGGCAATTAATTTCCTCTTCCAGAAAAAATGGGTTAATTATGAATAGAAAGGAGTAACATCATAAAAAAATGAATAGAATTTATAAAATCGTAATTTATTTAGTATTGACTTTAGGAGCTATAATGATGCTTATTCCTTTCCTTTGGATGATAATTACATCATTAAAGACATATCGTGAAACTATTGTAATTCCTCCAACTCTATTTCCTAAATTGCCTCAGTGGAGTAATTATGCAGAAGTATTTAAATCTATTCCTTTTGGTAAATTATATATAAACACTATTATTGTTACAGGGATTATAACAGTAGGTCAAACTTTTATAGCAGCTATGGCAGCTTATTCTTTTGCAAGACTTAATTTTCCATTTAAAGATTTAATATTTACCATTATTTTATCTGTACTCATGGTTCCTGGCCAAGTATTTTATTTACCTCAATATATTACTATGCAACAATTTAAACTATTAGATTCTCTTCCTGCTTTATTTATACCTGGTTTATTTAGTGCATATGGGACCTTTTTACTTCGCCAATTTTTTATAACTTTACCTATAGAACTTGAAGAAGCAGCCATTATAGATGGTTGCAAAAGATTTAAATTGTTTTTTAAAATTGCATTACCTTTAGCAAAACCAGGGCTTATTTCATTATCCATATTTGCTATACTATTTGGATGGAATGATCTTCTATGGCCAACAATAGTCAATAGCTCAATAAATAAAATGACCCTTGCTCCTGGACTTAGCATATTTCAAGGACAATATGGATCAAACTATCCTCTTTTAATGGCAGGAGCTTTAATGTCAATTTTACC